>JAYEGS010000245.1:0-11752 GCA_034659215.1 Pseudomonadota bacterium
GCGGCACAAAAAGTATCCGGATAGCCATCCTCATCGCCGGGGCCGAAAACTGCAAACTGTTTACCCTGAAAACTGTAATTTCCCATATCATCATAAAAGTCTTCAAAGTCCTCCTGGAGGTCGCCTTCGCCCCAGGTTGAGGAGCCCAACAGCAGAAGCTCATACTCTTTGATAAGCTCGCTATTGACTTCGACCACCTCTTTCAGCTCAGCCTTTACTCCTTCGTCTGAGAGGTAATCTTTCAGGGTCGCCGCCAGTTGTTCGGTGTTGCCGGTGGTTGATCCGTACAAAATTAAGGTTTTCATGCTTTCCTCCTTGGTTAGTTGTAGATTTGATTATCAGTTTGCCAACAGCTCGACCCGGTTGATCAGTCGGCTCCGGCCCAGACGTTCGGTGATCTCTTCGAAAGAGTTTTTAAAATAGGCGCGAACCGCATATTGGCGCAGGCGTCGGTAGAGGTTGACGAGGGCCAGGGAGGGGTATAGTTCTCCGTAGATGCGCCAACCGGCGGTCATGAGATGATTCTTTTTATCGGCCTTGATGTAGCCTCTGACATCTTTCAAGGGGATACCCATGAAAAGTCCCATTTCCACCGGCAGTGAACCTTTTTGTTGGTACTCTTTGAGGCAGTAATAGATAAAACGTTCAGGGTTATTGATCGTTTCGGTGCCGTAGCCGAAACCTTGTTCTTTCAAGAAGGCTTTGACGTGGGGCATTGAGAGTAATCTCCGGCAAGCTTCGTGATGGTAAAATACCAGGCTTTCACCCCGTTGATTGTGATCTAAAAGGCGCATACCCAGGGTTTGTCGTCCCTGAAAATGCCGACTTATTTCGCGCCACTGTCGAGTGCAATTGGCGCACTCTTTGAATGCGGGTTGCGGGGCTTTGAAACGCATGATGGTTACAGGTTTGATACCGGTCATGGTGGCCGCAAGATGGTAGAGTAATTTGAACTTGAAGAGATCATCCGGGGCCATCTTTTTTCGTTCAATAATATTTTCATCCCGGTCAAAGCGCAGGCACTCCCGACCTTTAGTGATCATTAGAAACTGGTTGCCGATTTTGTGGAAATCAGTGGCTTGGTACTCTTTTAAACAGTGCATAGTAAAATCCTCTTTTAGCTTATTTCTTGCAGTAGTGATATGTTAACTATAACTAACTTAAAGGGTAAAAAAAATTAGTCTGCTATTGCCATTTCAACCGGCTTAGGCGTCGGAGTTTGATTAGTAGGTCTTGTCTCATTATCTGATTTATGCTTATTGCTATCGCTACTGCTATTGTTGCCGCCGCAGATGCCTCCACAACCTCCACAGCCGCTGCAACCTTCGTTATCGTTGTTGGCTGACTGGAGTGAGTTATAAAAATGACGGCCGAGAGTGAACACAGCCAGGCCAACGATGAGAGCAGTGATAATAAGTTCCATTAGATCCTCCATTAAATTGATAAATATTTGGTTTTACTTTCAAGTTGTCAGGTTTTCGGTCAGGCACAACTTAGCCGAATAATGTGTTCAGCATGAGCCCGGTTTGATAAACGAAAAAGGTGACCAGCCAGGCCAAAATGGTTAGGCTGACAAATTGTAATATCGGCCAGCGCCATGAATTGGTCTCCTGGCGGGTTGCCGCCAGGGTCGCCAGGCAGGGCAGGCTGATCAGGTTAAATAAAATGAGGCACACTCCGGTTAACGGGCTGTAGTGGTGGCGCAGAGTTTCTTTTAAAGATCTACCTGCATTATCAGGGCTGCTTGAATCTGTAAAAACGATGCCCATCTGGGCGACAAACATCTCTTTGGCGGCGCAGGCCCCGATCAGGGCGGTACCGATACGCCAATCAAATCCTAAAGGTTTGAGCAGCGGTTCCAGGGCGTGTCCGAGACGGCCGGCGGCGCTGTATGAGATTTCGGCCGTGCGACGCTCAATCGCAGTTGGGAGTTGGACGAGTTTATTGGTCGGAGCTTTGGGGTAGTTTGATAAAGCCCAGAAAATAATCGATAGCGTAAAAATTAAAAGACCTGCTTTTTTAAGGTAGAGCCGTCCTCTCTCCCACATATGGATAAAAAGTCCCTGCAGGGTCGGCAGGCGATAGGGTGGTAACTCCATAATTAAGGGAGACCCGCCTGCGGGCATGATGCGACGGCGGAGAAAATGGGCTGTAATCGTCATTAGGCCAAAACCGGTCAGGTAGATCGCCATCAGAATTGGGGCTTGCAGGTTTGGAGCAAAAAAGGCCGGAATAATCAGGGTGTAGATCGGTAACCGGGCACTGCAACTTATCAGCGGCAAAACCATGATTGTAGTCAGGCGATCAGCCTCATTTTCCAGGGTGCGGGTGGCCATGATCGCGGGTACCGAGCAGCCCAGGCCGATCATCATCGGAATAAAACTCTTTCCGCTTAAGTTAAAAGTCTTCATGATCCGATCCATGAGAAAGGCGACCCGCGCCATATAGCCGGAGTCTTCAAGCAGGGCCAGGGCGAAAAAGAGGAGAAAAATATTGGGCATAAAAGTAATCACGTTGCCGACGCCGGCGAGAATACCGTCAACCAATAAAGAGCGTAGCGGCCCGTCGCTCAAGATCCGGCCGACAACTAAGCCAAGTTCGGAGATTCCCCGGCTGATCCAGCCCGCCGGCCAGGCTCCGCAACTAAAGGTCAGGAAGAATATCAGATAGATGAGCAAAAAAAAGATCGGTAAGCCGAGCAGTCGATTGGTCATGATCAGATCGATTCTTTCCGAAATCAGCACCCGCTTGATCACCGAAGTTGTAACCACTTGACGACAGAGGCTGCTGCTGAAACCGAAACGCTCTTCAATGATGGCCAGGGCCGGATCGCGGTTCAAGGCTTTTTCCAGTCGCAACTGAGCCCGTCGGGCTGTGTTGGTGATACGGTTCCCGGAAACGCAGGATTTTTCGACCATTTCGATAACCTGGGTATCCTCTTCAAGGAGTTTGACCGCCAGCCAGCGCGGTGGCAGATTATGGGGCAGCGGCGCCTGCAAGAGAGAGACAAGATCTTCGATCTCTTGTTCAAGGTGGTGGTTGTAACCGGGGCGGCAATAATCAGTTGAGTCATTTTTGCTGCTGGCTGCTATTGCCGTAAGTAACTTATTTTTGCCGAATCCCCGGCGACCGATGGTTGCGATAACCGGTATCGCGAGCAGCTTTTCCAGCTTTTGACAATCAATTGTCAGCCCTTGCTCCTCGGCCACATCGATCATGTTGAGAACCAGCACAAGAGGGATATCCATCTCGATCAGCTCAGCGGTCAAAACCAGGCCACGTTCCATGGTCGAAGCGTCGATGATATTGACTATCAGGTCAGGTTTTTCACTTAAAAGGAATTGTTGGGCGATGAACTCATCACTGGCGGCTGCGGTCAAGCTGTAGGAGCCGGGCAGATCGATAATTTTATAATTATGTTCCTGGTAGCTGTAGTTTCCCTCTTTTTTTTCAACAGTGACGCCGGGGTAGTTGCCAATCCTCTGGCGACTACCGGTTAACAGGTTAAAAATCGTCGACTTGCCGGAGTTGGGATTGCCGGCTAAGGCAATCCGATACTCTTTGTGGTCCGATGCTATTGGTGTGCGGGATTGATCCCGGTCGACGGTCTCGCCCAGCGTCAGATTACAAGGCTCGGAATTTTTTGGAACAAAATTTCTCATTGTCGAATGTTTTCTTGCTGTATAAAGTTAGATATAGCTAACTACGGGAGTAAAAAAAATGGTCACGATGGCCGGCTAGCTTCCAAGCTCGGCCTGGTCGGAACCAAAGATGTTTCTTTTATTCACTCTGCCGTAAGGTGGGGACAGGGTTTAACGATAGCGCCGGTTATCAAGAACTTGTGTAGTGTCAAATCATAATGCAAACCAGGGGTATCCGGTAGCCTGTCCCCGGTTATGGAGAGCGAAGCGGTGTTCGTCGCACTTGGCTATAGCTTTATAGTGGAACACCTGAATAGTTGCATAATGGCTTTCTCGCTTCTCTGCGGGAAAATGCTTTTTGTCTCCAGCAGAGAAAAACCGCAATCAAAGTAGACGCCATGCTTTATTTACTTCACTGGTAATGACCTTATCCCTCTACCTGTTCTACCTCAATGGCCGCAGCTTCTTGTTTGCGCAGGCTCAGATTGAAGCCTTTTAGTCGTATTTCAAAGGGGTCACCGAGAGGTGCGATTTTCTCCATAGTTATGATGGCGCCCGGTAAAAGGCCCATTTCCGCCATTCTTCGATTAGCATCCTTTAAACCGGTAATCCGAGCTTTCTCTCCCGGCTGAAGATCTGCCAGCGTGGTCGGAGAAGAGAGCTGTGCCGTCTCTTTGGTTGTTTCCCGGTTTTGATAAAAACTTTCAAGGTTTTGTTCCAGACACGGTTCACAGTGCTCAGGATCTAGAGGGTCGTGGCAATGTTCTTTGAAGCCCTTGCGCCACTTTTCACCGGCTCGAGGACAGGTGTTAATAAAATTAATGAAATCTAGTAAACGATCATAGGTCGGGTTGTCGATTGCCTGTTCTAAGTTACGGGCGTTAAGGTCAGCGTCGGGCGAAGGTATGGCCAGCGTGTCGTGCAGGAAATCAAAGAGGACGGTTTTTCGCTTAGTTAGTTCCTGGCTGAGGTTGAGGCCATCTCCGGTTAACGTGATATAGCTATGCGGCTCATAGTTAAGCAGTTTTTTGTCGGCCAGGGTTTTTAGCGCGGCACTGACTGAAGAGAGACCGACTTTTAAAACTTTGGCAATACTGCCGACGCGGGCAATTCGGTGCACTTTTTCCAGTTCGTATACGGCTACCAGGTAGGCTGCTTGGGTTGATGTCAGTTTGCTCTTCATATTCAGTACTCTCAAGTTTAGTTAGGCAGTCTTAACTTCTCTCGCTTATAAAGCACTTAATTATGATTGTCAAGATAAAAATAAGTAACTATTCAGCGTGATTACCTTAAAACCACAGCAAATGGTGCGAACATTGGCTTCGCCCGGCTTCGAGGGGGACACAGCTCAGACCGGCAAGCGGCTTGCAGCCGCCGCCTGGAGCAATGTCCCCGTATCGAGATAGTTTGAAGAGTACATTACGCTGAATAGTTACAAAAATAACTGGTTGGACTAAATAATATTCAGGCGGGCAAATTCTTCTTTGCTAAAAAGAACAAAATTGCCTTTGCCCAAACAGCAGAGTGTTCTGGAATCATCAGTAATCCAGGCTTGAATCAAAGCCTTTTTGCCATCTCTTTCGACAATTTCACCGGTTGCAGTGAGCTGGCGGCCGATGTAGACCGGCTTTTTGAACTCGATATTGATATTGCGAGTTAAAATTTTATGTTTGGTTAAGTGAATCGCAGTCCATGACATGATCTCATCCAGAATTGTCGCCAGAATGCCGCCATGAACCAGTTTCTTCCAACCTTTGGTATGGTCGGGAAGGGTCATAATTGAACGTACTTGTTTACCGTTGCTGGCAAATGTCATTTTCAGGCCGAAGGGGTTTTGCGTGCCGCAGGCAAAGCATTCCTGGTCATGATTCGGTAATGGTGTCCATTCATGGTTCATTATAAAGGAGTCCTGATTGAATAATTTGGGTTAAATAAAAAGGGCCGTGCACTATAGTGCACGGCCCTTTAATATACTCTAAACAGTAGAGATAGATCTCTTTTGCTTATTTGTACCAGTTTTTATCCAGTTTCTCGACCAGATCTTCGATCCAAGAGTGAGAGTAGAGGACTTCGCCCTTCAAGCATTTGATGCTGCGGTAGTAGACCTGTAACTCAGGAGTCAGGCCGTTGGCATCGACATCGCCGCCATCCATCAGAGTTTTAGTCAGATCTTCGACAGCAGGAATCTTGCCTTGACATAAGGCCATCATTTCGCCATCGTAAGCATCAACGATTGAAGAGTAGATGCCGAGATACATCAGCATGGCCTGGTAGCCACGGTTTAAGAAGTGACGCAGTTCAGTCGGGGTCCCGTTAGAGATGTTGGAGAGACCACAGGTTGATTTAGCGCCCGGAGCAAAGTCAGGGATCAAGGGCAGGAACTCCTGGAAGGAGGCAACCTGGCCGGGATCAACACAGACCGGCAGAACGATCGGATCGATATACATCCGTTCGGCCGGGATATCATATTCCAGCGCCTTGCCGTAAATTTCAGCCGCACACATGCCGCGCTCGTTTACGTCCCGGGGAATTCCCTCATCACTCAAGGTCAGGGCGACGAAGCTGCAATCATATTTCTTGACTAAAGGCATCCGATCTTCGAGGCTCGCCGGTTGGGCCGAGATCGAGTTGAGGATACATCTTTCCGGGGTTTTAGAAGCTTTAAGACCGGCTTCAATAGCCACACTATTGGTGGAGTCAAGAGCCAAAGGCAGATCGGAAACCTCTTCAATGGTTTTGACCAACCAGGCCATCATCTCATCGCCGCCTTTACGGGCTGGTCCGAGATTTAGATCCTGAACATCACCACCGGCTTCCTGCTGTTCTCTTGCCATCTTCTGGATCGGTTTGGGATCACGTTCCTTGATCGCCGGACCGATGGTTTTGGACATAATATTAATACTTTCAGGTATGGTAAGACATGTTATCGCCATATCGTCCTCCGCTAAACTGTTTTTTTGTTAAATTGAAAAAGTGAAAACAAGATTGACGCAGAAGAGATGTCTCTTCTGCGTCAATCTAAAAAAGTTATATCTTACAGGCCTTTCAGGAAAGCCGGAAGGTCGGAGGCTTCACGGGTGCCGATAACAACTTCCCACTCAGTTCCCAACTCTTCCTGGAATTCACCGGAAATCTGAGCGACGTAACCCGGAATGATAATCTTGTTGTGACTGATCTTCTCTTTCATGCCGCTCTTTTTGACGAAAGGTGCCATCGCGTCAGCGACAAATTTACCGGCTGACCAAGCGGTCAGAACCGACATTCCTTCAACGTCCATAATCAGCAACCAGGTCGGTACCCGGCTGGCTTCGATTTCGGCGGCGACGATAAAGTAGGTCAGAGCAAAGTTGGTGGTGATAATAACCGGAGAGTCGGGACCCGGTTTGTTGATCTCGTAGATACCTTCGTCCATGAGCATTGGACGCTGCGGATCGGTGTAGAGGTTGAGGCGCTGAACCAGAAGCGGCAGCATACGCTCTTTGTCTACATCGCTCATGATGATGATTCCGCTATATTTAGCGATGGCAACAGAGGCCAGCATCGCTTCTTTGTACGGATCATCAGTCATGTCGCAGATGACATCAATGGTCGGATAACCAAGGTCGCGGTTTTTGGCTTTCAAAGCGGCCCGACGAACCTGGTTTTCGTTGTAGAACATCGATTTCAGATCGGTGGCACCGGTGTCAAGGACGATATCTTTAACTCCGGCGGCAACGATTTTAGCCGTGAAATTAGATACTTCTTCAACCGATGCGCCTTTGGCGACAACCGATGCACCATTGGCTTTGGCAATTCCTGCAACTTTTTCACAATTGTCAGCGGTTGCGGCATAAAGCAGAGCGCCTTTACCGTTAGCCGCTTTGGCTCCGGCTTCGAGAGCATCAAGGTTGTCGCTCATCAAAATCAGCCCTTTTTCGGTAGCGCCTAAAGCTTTGTTGACCAAAGCTTCAAACTTACCGGCGTCGCCACTGCTGTTACGGATAGCCAGAAGGTCAGCCTCAAGAGTCAGGCCAACGCGTTCGAAAGTAACCGTATTGAGATTGTTGATCTTGGCATCGACTTCGGCATCGTCCATTTCGTCGGTGACGAGACAAGCGATGGCTGTCGGATTCATAAAAGTTTTTTCATGACGGTAGAAGACGAGCTCTTCACCAACTTTTTTGTCGCCGATTTTGACGCCGCGAATCGGAGGTGCTGACGCTTCGCTCAAAGTAGCTTTGGCTTCATCCGAGACGTAGGGGCATTTATCGAGTTCTGCTTTACCACCGGCCAGAGCCATGGCGAAAGCCAGACAGGTCGGGCTACCACACTCTTTACAGTTGGTCTTGGGGAGCAACTTAAAGATTTGGATTCCAGTGAGTCCCATAGTAAGACTTCTCCTTTTGTGTCTGTCCCCAACATCGTGTTTCGCCACGTACTTGCTTTGTTGAGGAACACTTGCTAATCAGGTTTTCTGGCTTCCGGATCATACGCTTGGCTCTTCCTTCCCAGGTTGCCCCAGTGGAGTAATTTGAGCTAGCGTCCCCGGTTACAGCGGCGGGCCCGCTTCCGATTTTCACGGAAATTCCCTGATTTTAGCAGTGTTCAGTTAAAAAAAATATTTTCCGGCTTGGTAAAATGCTAAGCCCTTTAAGCTTTATCGCCTTCGTGGCTGAACATTTTACTTTGCCGTTACTTAAATTCGGTTTACATCATCTCCATCAGTTGATCCATCTCCAGGCAGGGATGGCCGACTTCGGTCAAAAAGGCCATAATGGTCTCTTCGTCGGTGCCGTTCTCTTCGGTGGCGATCATGTCGTAAAAATTAGGTATGCCAATTTCAGCGGCGCGAGCATCGATCATCTCTTTGCTGGCTTCTTTCAAAGCTTTAGGCAACCAGCAGAGGCGTTTGATGCCGCCTTCAGCCGAGATGAACTTTTTACTGCCGACGTAGAACTTGGAGATACCGACAAAACCCGGAGTCTGCAAACCACCGCCGACGGAGCCGGCCAGGGTCGAGAAGCCCATACCACAAGGAGTATCACCTGAGTAATCACGGTCAACAACCATAATGCCGTTGGCGGCGAAGAGACAGGCGGCGATCGCTTCAAAGCAACCACAAGAGGTCATCGGATCAACCAGGATTGAGTAGGCGGCGAAAGATTCGAAAGCGTTCCCGGAAGCCGGAATAACGAATTCATCAACCCCTTTCCATTTACCCAAGCGTTCATCCATGCTGTCGCCTTTGGCGATCGGCTGGTTCGGGCCAAACTCGTTGATTTCGTAAGAGGCCCGGCAGTCAAGCCAGTTGTAAGCGCCACAGAGGCCCGGACGTTCCGGAGTAACAACACAAACATGGGTCGGGGCAAAAGACTGGCAGAGTGAACATGAGTAGAAAGTCTCGGTTGTTTCGTCGTTCATGTCGGAGAGACGGTTGTCACGCTCGGTCCAGGTTTTGCGACAAATTTCAAGGTGTTCTTTGACTTTGTCGGCATCGGTGAAGATTGTAACCTGAACCTTGTCAACGATAGCGCCGAACTCGTTGTGCATTTTAGCATGGAGAATGGTGCCGAAATGTTCAAATGTGAAACCGGCTTCAACTGCTTTTTTGGAGATCCGCATCCAGACGATATCACGCTGGCCGATATGGAGTATGCCTTCAGCTCCATTCAGGAGGTGGTGACACTGACGCTCAAGGATAGGCTCGAAATCTTCCTGGAATTTACGACCGGCCAACTCAATCCAGATACCGATCGGCAGCAGACCGCCCTCTTCGACATCTTTGATGTTGGGGCCGATAACCGTGAACTTGCCGTCTTCAACTTGATCAATAGGTTTGGAGTAAGCAAATTCGAAACCGAAAGATTTCGGACCACCGAGCTCGACATGCATGGCATCTTTCTTGATCCGCTCACCTTCGAAGGCGGGACCGTAGGACATCGGAATGTCGATTTTGGAGATCGTAATCTTCAGGCCGCGAACTTCAATACCTTTGGTGACGATTTCACTTTCGGGAATGTTGGTGACAACATGCTCGTAAGTACAGACACCGGTCGGCAGGACCTGCGGGAAGTCGGTATTGGCGATGGTCGGTACGCCGAAGTTGATGCAACCACAAGCGGCGGCATACTGTTCGTCACATACCGGGCCCAAAGCCAGGATAAAGGCAAAAATACGATCTTTAATGTATTTGAGGACGCCGACGTGATCACCAGGGGCCTGACCACCAAAAGTCAAAGCGGCGCGGACGGCAAAGCCGACGGCGTGGATGGCGGATGAGTGATCAAAGCCAAAAGGTACAAGACGGTTGTTCCAGCCAACCTGAGTCCCAGCTTCGACAACCTGTTTAGCGAAACTTGTACCATTCTCATTGTTGGAGGCCATGAATACGTAGATGCCTTGTTCTTGCAATTCTTTGGCAATCGAGGCAGCTACTTCAGGCGTGGAGGCGGCACCAACTACGGCGGCAAAACCGGGGGCGGAGCCATCAACGAATTCAACCCCGCGTTTCCGTAGGATAACATCATCAGAGGCACCGAGCCAGATATCGGCATCGGTTTCTTCCGGATCTTCTTTACAAGCCAGGTAGTGGGAGTCATCACCGATGTATTTGAGAGCCTCTTCCATATCAAAAGCAAAAAGAGCAGCCATGCCTGAATCAAGGCCGGGTCCCAAGTAAGGAGTCCAGCAATTGTCAACCGGCACATCGGCCAGCAGCTGACGACATTTTTCCAAAATCGGCAGCATGTCACCCAAGGTTTCAACTTTTTCTCCGGTAATCCCGTAGATAACGGGCAGGTAATAGGCAGTATTGGGCAGGGCTACTGCTTGATCTTTACCATACTTTTCGATGGCTGCGTTAATTTTGCCTTCTACCCGGTCAACGACTACATTGGCGCCACGAATTCCGGCACCGATTACTTGTTTAGACATATTTTAATCCTCCAAGTGCAGACTTCTTGTCTGCTTTGCACAAGATTATTGACAGTTAAATAGGATTCTTTCAGATTAAGCCATCAGTTCGTCAATGGACTCTTCGACCAATTTGACCGCTTTGGGGTTGCGCATGATCAAAAGGTTGGATCCGGCAATTGCCATATCCAGTGCGGTGATCGCTTCCCACAAAACGCCGCGTTTTTCCTGGTCGGGACCGAAACCGGGCTCTTCTTTGTCGCTCAGCATAACTTCACGCGCCTTCCAGCACTCTTTACCAATGTCATTTATTATCGGGCACTGCATCTTCTCATCATTTTGCGCGAGAGCGGCGAGAGAGATACGTTCCATGACTGAGTAGCTGTACTCTACGCCGTAACCGAGAGCCGCAGTTGAAGGTTCCATGATGATCTTGTTCATGGGCAGACCCAGATTGCTGATCAGGATGTTCATCTGTTTGGCCATATTGACATCAATCGGACTCTGAGAAACAACGGCGTGACCATAACCGAGAGCGGCGGCAGCAATTTTTTTGTAGTTCTCTTCAACGGCCGGGCCGACGAGGAGGTTTTTGCCTTCGTTGACTTCACATACTTTCGCCAGAACTTCAGCATCTTTTTCGACGTTACCACTGCCCCAGACGACCAGCGGAACCGAGATTACTTCAAGCATCTTGGCGACCAGATCGGCAGCATAAACGGCATCTTTATCGTCGCCGTTAGGATCGGTTGAAAGAAGCTGTAAACAGATCGCTTTGGCACCGTATTCTTCAACGTTCTTTTTGGCCCAGGCGATCGGGTCATTGATTACATCCTTGAAAGGATCGACTACAGCAGCCGGCCATTCAGGGTTGACTACGTCATAAACTTCCATAGCGACGATCGGTTTGTTCGGCAGTTCACCGTCAAATTTTGCGAAAGGCATGGCTGCTTGTCCGCCTACGGTGAGAGCCTGGTCGCCACTGCCAAATGTCAGGGTGCCCATTTTTCCGGAATACTTCTCTGTCTGTACTGAAAATGCCATCAGTTATTCCTCCTGTAAGAGTTGATGGGGTTAGTTGCTTTTAGTTGTTTAACTAAAACAAGGTTTTATAATTAACGCCATAGCGGCTGAGTTGCTGGAACTGTCGATTTCCGACGATCATACTGTACATTGTATATTTGCAAAGCGCGGGACTATAAACACATCCGCGAAATTAT
>JAYEGS010000246.1:0-2344 GCA_034659215.1 Pseudomonadota bacterium
ATCGTCTTGTGGGATATCATCCCCAATAAAACGGGAGAAAATCGCCAGTGCCAGTTGGCTGTAGGGGAGCTCTGCCAAATTCTCGATCTCGCTGGCCGAGAAGGTCGGGATGGTCTCCGGCAAGAGCAGACCGCCATCACTGGCCAGTCCCATCATTACCGCCTGATTAAATGATACAGGGTCAATCCCACCCCGGGTACTGATATATTTCATAAGTTATCTACCGAGCCGAGAATTCATGAACCGCATCGATCATCGCTTTGGCATGATCGATTGGCGTGGTCGGCAAGATACCATGACCGAGATTAAAAATGTGGCCATTGCGGTTTTCAGCCTGATCGAGGATTCTTTTTACCCGTTTTCTGATCTCCGGGATCGGTGCAAACAAGCCAATTGGTTCAAAATTACCCTGGACACCGTGCTCCGGCCCGATAATCTCCCAGGCCTTTTTAAGATCCTGACGCCAATCAAGGCCTATAATATCGCCACCGGCGGCAACGACCTGCGGTAAAAGCGTCGAGGCCTGATTGGCAAAATGGATTTTAGGAACATCGTAGGCATCAAGGGCATCAAAAATTTTACGATTATAAGGGAAAACATACTCCTGATAATCGAGTGGTCCGAGACAACCGACCCAGCTATCGAAAAGCTGCACAATCTGGGCCCCGGCTTCGATTTGAGCTTTTAAGTAGGAGATAACGGTTTCGCTGATCATCTCCATCAATTTGTGATAAACCTCGGGATTTGCGTACATCAAAGTTTTGACATGCTGGTACTGTTTTGAGCCGCCGCCTTCAACCAGATAACTGGCTAAGGTAAAAGGGGCACCGGAAAAGCCGATCAGAGGAACTTTGCCCTCAAGTTCTCGACGTAAAATACGAATGATCTCCATAACAAAAGGCACCGCTTCTTCGGCATCAATGACATGGAGAGTTTCAAGGTCTGCGGCTGAACGAATCGGTCTCTCGACCACCGGCCCCCGCCCTTCATGAAATTCTATAGCCGAACCCATCGCTTCGAGCGGCACCAGAATATCGGAAAACATAATGGCGGCATCAAGTTCCATGCGCCGTAAAGGCTGCAAAGTGACCTCGACCGCCAGTTCCGGGGTTTTACACATCTCCCAAAATGAGTGTTTCTTTCTTAGGGCCCGATACTCGGGCAGATAGCGGCCTGCCTGACGCATCATCCAGACCGGGGTGCAATCCACATCCTCGCGGCGGCAAGCCCGTAAAAAGCGATAATCATTTTTCATCTTGTCATAACTCCTATAAAAGCTTATATAAAATTTCGCATTCTGGTATCATCTTACATAACCAGCCGCATAATTAACATAGTTGACTATACCATTCAAGAAAATTGTCACTTTTACAACATTTTCGGAGGTAGAAACTTTTGCAAACTTCTATTAATTTAACCCCTCAATTCTGGCGTGATTATGTTCTTTCACGCAAACGCTCCCTGGCTCGCAAAAAAGTTGCCACCGGCAAAAAGTGGGATCAGATGGCCAAGCATTACCATACTTTCGAAGAGGATGAGGCCTTTGTTGCCGAACAGCTTTGGATTAAAGATGGCCTGATGCGACGGGGAATGCTGGGGCCGGATTTGGATATTATCGATATGGCAAGTGGGCCAGGTACTCACTGTTTCGATTTTGCCAAAAATTGCCGGCAAGTAACCGCAGTTGATGTTTCGAGTAAGATGATAGAGCAGGTAAGGTTGCGGCAAAAGGAAGAACTGGTCGAGAATCTAACCATAGAGTGCCAGGATTTTTTTGATTTTCAGGCTCCTCAGCAATACGATACGGTTTTTGTCTCAATGAGTCCGATTTTGAATGAACTTGATAGTGTCGATCGCCTGCTGGCTATGAGCCGCCGCAATATGGCTCTGGTCTACTGGGCCGGAGTTCGGGATAATCCTCTTTTTCAACGCTGTTACAATATGATTTTTAAAGAAAATTACCGATGGGATGCGATGGATATAACAACTATTTTCAACTATCTTAACGCCCTAGGCTACTCTCCCGAGATCACCTATCTGCACCCGGTGTGGAAACGTTATGATACTTTGACAAATACGCTTGAACATATGATCTGGCACCTCGAATTTTACCGCTCTCTGAGTAAGGATGAGAAAAGTAAAGTCAACGATCTGGTCGCCGGCGAAGCCGATGCCGAAGGAATGGTAACTTATTACACCAAAGTTCGCAAAGGAGCCCTCTTTTTGGATCTTGATGCTGGTCGTTAGGAGCAAAAGTTACAAAAATATTAAAATATAAACTGTATTGACTTTATCTTGTTTTGACTGTATAGTCGAATAATATTTAATTGTTCTATTTGAGTTA
>JAYEGS010000247.1:0-11681 GCA_034659215.1 Pseudomonadota bacterium
CCTGAGGCAAGGACGCCAGGCGATTGACAAATTGATCCTGTAACGGTTTTGGCATAATAGTTACAACTTCACGTCCTTCTTCGGTCAAGCTGATCATAACTCGACGACGATCATTTTGACATCGATCACGCCGCACAAGTCCACGTTTCTCAAGCCGATCGATAATGCCAGTCATTGTCGCTTGACTAAGGAAAGCCGCTCGGGCTAGTTCGCCGGAAGTGCTGGGTTTATCCCCCTTCAGCTGGTGCAGTGTAATGATTTGGGGAACGGTCAAATTAAAAATACGTCGTAGCTTCCGGCTATGTTGGTCAATAGCCTGTATGATACGTCGCAGTGAGCGGAGAATGATTTCTTCGTTGTCAGCGCTCATGCTTAATAATTTATCCTCTCTCTGATTTGCAAGAAAACACAACAGGTAAAAGTTATTGTAATAATATTTCGTGTATTAAACTTTCATACACATATCATCTTTCATAGTTAATGTCAAATTTCAGTCAGGTTCTTCAGGGTGTGTTTAGGGGGCGTGAAAATGTATGAAATACTGTTGACTCTCTCACTAGTTAGTGGGATGTGAAGGCGCCAGATTAGTGTAATCCGGTGATAACTTAATCGCAAGCAAGCAAGGGAGTATAGTTGAGGTAGGCATGTCAAATCTCTTGAAAATCTTTGCCTCCCTAAAACAGACCTTATCTGCGGTGCGGCGGTCAAAACCGGTAAGGTGTCGTGAATGAAAGAGTCATGCTGTGAAGAGTTAGCCACTCGCACAGGCCTCGAGTCATGCGTTAGAGTTCGAGAGGGTTTTAACGAAGCGTTGACAGAGGTACATATGGACCGAGTATTGAGCCGTGAAACAGTCCTTCAGGGTATTATCCTTGGTCACTCAAGAATTAAAACCACTCAGCGCTACAGCAAGCTCTCTAATGTTAAAGCCCGGCGTGACTATTTTAGAGCTATGGACATAGTTATGGAAAGAACTTCTACTCAATCCAAGAGGCTGGGATATGTGAAGTAAGGCCGCTACAGAAAAAGCCAATTGCTCCGACGAACATTTTGAGGCCCATTCTCGCAATTGGCTTTTTCCTCCGCTATTTTGGAGAAAAAACTTGACTTTCAGACAAAAGATGGTAGTTTTATTGTAGATGTAAGTAATTGATTTCAAAAAGAAAAACAGGTTTTGTTACGTATATAGAGCGACAACCTCTTTTGTTACACATGTTGATAAACACCTTAATCAACCATTAACCGGGTCATAGGAGCACAAATCCTGTCGGCCCGGTTTTTTTGGGGTTGATAGGTTCAGGATGGAAGGAGGGTGAAATTTTATTGTAATTTAAAAACCTGTTACCCAAGGCGCAAAAAAAGGGTTGTCAGTCTAAAACTGATAACCCCTTTAATTTATATAGTGTTTTAGTGGTGCCCGGAGCCGGAATCGAACCGGCACGGGATATTATCCCGAGGGATTTTAAGTCCCTTGCGTCTACCTATTCCGCCATCCGGGCCTGTTTTCGGGAACCGCTTTTTGGGGGAAGGAAAATTGGAGGCGCCATCCGGATTTGAACCGGAGATGGAGGTTTTGCAGACCTCTGCCTTACCACTTGGCGATGGCGCCAAAAAAAATCAGCAGGTGATGCTGATTTCCGTTGTTGAAAAAGTTGGAGCGGGAAACGAGATTTGAACTCGCGACTTCGACCTTGGCAAGGTCGCACTCTACCACTGAGTTATTCCCGCACACCAATTAATTTCGAGAGCGCTTTATAAACGACTCGAAATTAAATGTCAACTGAAAAATCAAATAAAATCGGCTTACCGGTATTACTTTTTTGTCCTTATGGGGTCGATCTTTTATGACGGCCGGGTTTTTTTGCCGGGCAGGTTTGGGCGGCGAGGCAATAGTTCTTGAAGATGTTTTAACCATATTGACAGTCATCCCGAAAAGGTATATAAGCGATTCCATTACATAGTTTCTCTGGGCGGTTAACTCAGTGGGAGAGTGCCACCTTCACACGGTGGAAGTCACTGGTTCAAGTCCAGTACCGCCTACCAGAATGATGGAATTTAAGGGAGCCAGTGATGGTTCCCTTTTCTTTTTTTACGGCAATAGTCCGGAATTTTTTTTATGATTCATTTTATGATTATAGGAGCTTAGGTTATGACATCAACAGTATATATGGCGGATCTCAGAACCAGCTTTAAAGACAATCTGTTTACTAAAATAGGTCGTCTCCTGGAGTCTGCGGGATTGGCTGAAGGAGTTAAGTCGCAATCGATGACGGCGATCAAGATCCACTTTGGTGAAGAGGGTAACGCTTCGTTTATTCGGCCCATTCTGGTGCGGCCGGTGGTTGATGCGATTCACGCTTTGCAGGGTAAGGCTTTTGTTACCGATACTAATACTCTTTATGTCGGGTCGCGTAGTGATGCGGTCAGTCATTTGGAGACGGCCATTCGCCATGGTTTTAATTTTCCGGTACTCAATGCTCCGGTATTGATCGCGGATGGTTTGCGCGGCAACAGCACGCGCACGGTTAAGGTCGGTTTGCGTCACTTTCAGGAAGTCAAGATTGCCGCCGAAATATTTAATGCCGATGCCATGGTGATCATGAGTCATTTTAAAGGTCATGAATTGCCGGGTTTTGGCGGGGCTTTGAAGAATTTGGGTATGGGCTGTGCCGGGCGTGAGGGTAAACTGAGTCAGCACGCCAATATCAGTCCCAAAGTGGCGCGTAAGCGTTGTGTCGGGTGTGGGCAGTGTCTCTCCTGGTGCCCGGCTCAGGCCATCAGCCTGGATGAAGAGAGCGGTAAGGCGGTTATTGATAACGATGCTTGCATTGGCTGTGGTGAATGTATTGTCATCTGTCCGCAAAATGCGATCAATATTCGTTGGAATGAAAGTATTCCGGTTTTTCAGGAGAAGATGGTTGAGTACGCTTATGGGGCTTGTCACGGGAAGCGTGATCGGTGCTTTTTTATTAATTTTGTCTTGCAGGTGAGTCCTGCCTGTGACTGTTATGCACATAATGATACGCCGATTGTAGCCGATATCGGGCTTTTGGCCTCACGTGATCCGGTGGCCTTGGATCAGGCTTGTGCTGATCTGGTGATCGCCGCACCGGGACTGCCCGGCAGTGCTTTGGGCTCCGAGGTTGCGGCTGGGAGTGATAAGTTCAAGATATTATATCCTGAGGTTGATTGGCGGACGCAATTGGCCTATGCCGAAGAGATTGGTTTGGGCTCGCGTTCCTATGTTTTGGAAAAAGTATAGTTTTGTCGGTGAAATTCGGAAAAAGGCTTGCAATTTGTGGTCTATTGGTGTAGCAGGCTCGACTTTGGTTCAAAACTTGGGGAGAACCTGTTTTTTCCTTAGGTTTTTGAAACTTCCTTGCTCCAGGTTTGGGGCTATTTAACTCAGAAGGAGGAAATCTGAAAAATGAGTGAAGTGGTAAGAAAGTATGAATTGATCTACATCCATCCCGGCAATTTGCCGAGTGAGGATGTGGAGACGGTGGATGAGACCCTGAACGGGACTCTGGAGAAAATGGCAGGCGAAATTCTGCATCGCGAAGACTGGGGCGTAAGAGCTTTGGCCTATCCCGTGAAAAAACATGCCGAAGGGCGCTACATTCTGTTACGTCTGGCTTGCTCAGCGGATTGTTTGAAAGAGATTGAGCGGCGTTTTAAGATTACCGAGTCGGTAATCAAATTTCTCTCTATCCGGCTGGCGGATGATTTTGTTCAGGAGGTTATTCCCGAAGAGCCTGAAGAGGTCGTCGAAGAGGGTACTGAAGAGGCCGTTAAAGAGGAAAGTGTCGAAGAGGCCCGGGAAGAGGGTGAGGCTGTCGTCGAAGAGGCTTCTGATGAAGTTGAGGCGGTAAGCAAGAGCGATGATGCTGAAGATAAAAACCCGGGAGAAGAATAATGGCTTTTGCAAGGAAAAAAACTGACGCACGTGGGGGCAGTCGGCGCCGCTCTTTTGTGACTAGAAGAAAATATTGTCGTTTTTGTGCCGACAGCTCTTTGAAGATTGATTATAAGGATATTCGTCTCTTACGCTATTATATAAGTGAGAAGGGTAAAATTGTTCCGCGCCGTATCTCCGGAACTTGTTCGGCTCATCAGCGTGAGCTGATGGTGGCGATTAAACGGGCTCGTAATATCGCCTTGTTGCCTTTTTCGGTAAGTACTCCGAAACCTTATTAAGTGATGGATGATTGTGAGTCTCTCCCGATACGGGGGTTGAAAAGTCGTGGTTGAGGATCAGGTTCTTTTAAGTCGAACGTTGCCGATTGTGGTGCTGGCGACAATTTTGCTCTATCTGGGCGGAGCCATCTTTCCGGTTGTCGGGGCTCTGGTTGGTTTGGCAGCGATTGCGCCGGGTGTCTATCTTCGTTTTCAAACCTCTTTGCGCTGGCCGCCGACAGTTATGGTGCTGGCCGTTGTCGGGTTGCTTTTTCTGGGGTTTCGAACCCCATCGCCGGTAGCTGTTTACTTTTTTGAGTTTGGTCTCTCCACTCTGGTACTTGATGATCTTTTAAGACGTCGGCGACCCGGGGTTGAAACCATCTTTATGGCCGCAGCCGTAACTACTTTTATGGTAGTTTTGCTAATGTTGTGGTTGAGTTATGATCAGGGAATAACGCCGGTTGTTTTGACCGAGCGTTTTCTTACAGCCAATATCGCGGCTGTTTGTGCTATCTATGAGAATGCCGGGGTTGCAGCCCAACAGCTTGACGCATTGCGGCAGGCCGCGGAAGAGGTCGCAGTTTGGGCCGGTTCTATGTTTCCGACCCTGCTCTTTATCGCATTTTTTATGGTTCAGGCCTTCGGCTTTGGCGTAGCTCAACTGTTCTACCGCAAGCGACATGGTTGTTTGCCCGAGATTTTGCGCGAGGCATCGCCTTTTTCCCGTTTTCAGATTCCGGGGTTTATGGTTTGGCCCTTGATTCTTTGTTCGGGAGGGGGGCTGTTTTTACCTTTGCCGGGTTTGCTTCGTTTCCTGTTTATGAATGGGGCCGGCATTTTATTGTTTGCCTATCTGATGCAGGGCTTGGCGATACTGCAGTTTGCCTTCGAAACTTTTGCCGTGGGCAGGGTTCAGAGATTTTTTGTTTTTTTCTTTTTTTTAGCGTTTCAGTTTCTTTTTGTCTTCTTTGTTTTGCTGGGGATATTCGATATCTGGTTTAATTTTAGAGAGCGAATTGTTCGTCGTCAGCACTCTTTGAAAGAGTAGTTTGCAGCATCTCTTTAAGAAACTGTAGAAAAATATTTATGGAGGATTTTTATCATGCGAATAATTTTACAGGAGCCGGTTGAGCATCTTGGTAATATCGGCGACTTGGTGACCGTTACCGATGGTTATGCGCGCAACTACCTTTTGCCTACCGGGCGGGCGATATTGGCCAATGAGGGCAATATCAATTACGTCAAACACCATCTGCGGGGTCTGGAAAAGAAACGGATCAAACTCCAAGCCCAGGGTGAAGCTCTGCGTGATCGCTTGGCGTCCTTGAAACTGGAGTTTGAACGCAAAGTCGGTGAACAGGGTAAGCTTTTCGGCTCGGTTACGGTCATGGATGTTGCGGAAAAAATTAATGAGAGCGGTATCGAGATTGATCGGCGCAAGATTGAACTGCCTGAAGCTATCAAGAGCGTTGGTGAATTTAAAGCTCTGGTTAAGGTGCAAGTTGGTATTGTTGCTGAAGTCAGCATCGTTGTCGTTGGCGACCAGGAAGAAGTTGTTCCGGTCGAAGAGAACGAGGTTGTGGCTGACTCCCCGGTAGCGGAGAGTGAAGAAGCTGAAGTTCAAGCGTAGCTATTTTCCAGTGACGGTCTGATCCTTAAAGACCGGGCCGTCACTGGAAATCCATTCTGACATTTCTTCCCGTTCCAACCACCCTTATAATTTTTCTGTAACTATTCAGCGTCAGTAGAAAAGCTTCTAATTTTGATGGATTTCAGTGAATTCTGGGGACATAACCTGATTCTCCGAAGGAAATCGGGATTGTGTCCCCAGAATTCACGGGTTAGCTGAATAGTTACATTTTTCTTTCCTTCTCTCTCTTTTTGATATACACATCTTAAGGCGGATTGTGTCCGCAACCCAATGCTGTTAAGTCGAAGCGAGCAACCGCGAACTTTGCTTCGCTCTCATAAATGGGGTCACAGCTGGGGTGCTGTCGCACCTTGTACCAGCAATGACCCCAATCCCGGCAGTTTGAAGTTGTCACTCCTGTACTGTTTCCGACTTGTTGGATCATTTTGTGTTGCTATCTGTGGTCACATTGTTTTTGTGGTTGAAAATATTTTGCATATGGGTGTATGGTTTTTTTGTTGTGGTCAGGTTGCGCCTGATCATTCTGCAATGGTGCAATTGAAATTTTCTCTGTTTGGTAGAGGTTGTTAATGGCAAAAACGTTCAAAAAAAATGAGGCTGCGGATCAGCTGCGTATACCGCCTCAGAGCCTGATGGCGGAAGAAGCCCTTCTCGGTGGGGTTATGCTGGATAACTCGGCTTTAAGTCAGGTTGCCGATTATGTGAGGGAGGAGGATTTCTATCGTCCCGGTAACCGGGAGATTTTTAAAACCATACTATCGCTCTCTAAAAACAGTGAACCGGTTGATCTGGTAACGGTTGCCGACCAATTAAAACAGCGGCAGAAACTTGACGGAGTGGGCGGCAGCGGCTATCTGTCTTCTTTAGTCGACAATGTGCATACGGCGGCCAATCTGATGGCCTATGCCCGGATTGTCAAGAATAAATCACTGCTTAGAGGTCTGATTCATACGGCGACTGATATTGTTGAGCAGAGTTATGGTGAGGTCGAGGATGTCGATCTCTTGATCGACGAAGCGGAAAAATCGATTCTTGATGTTGCCAAAACCAGAAACCAATCTGAGATCACGCCGATAGATGAGGTTGTTAAAAGTAGTTTTGCCGCGATCGATGCCGCTTACCGGAGCAATACCACGATTACCGGAGTGCCGACCGGTTTTACCGGAATTGATAATCTTACCTGCGGATTTCAACGTTCCGATCTGATTATTATTGCCGGGCGGCCGAGTATGGGAAAAACCTCTTTTGCCCTTAATATTGCGCATAATACAGCCGCTAATTCGGATACCATTTCCCATGTTGCCTTCTTTTCTCTGGAGATGTCAAAAGAGCAGCTGGTGACCAGAATGCTCTGTAGTCAGTCCGAGATTAATGCTCAGACGATCAGGCGTGGGCTCTTAAAAGATGAAGATTGGCCGCGGCTTTCTGAGGCTGCGGCCGTAGTTTCCGAATTGCCGATCTATATTGATGATACGGCGGCTATTAGTGTGATGGAGATGCGGGCCAAAGCCCGACGTCTGAAAAATGGTAAGGGGCTGGATATGGTCGTAGTCGACTATCTTCAACTGATGCGGGGTGATGGAGAGAGTCGGGAGCGGGAGATCTCTGAAATTTCGCGTTCTTTGAAAGCGATGGCCAAAGAGCTGGATATTCCGGTTGTCGCCCTTTCCCAGTTAAATCGTAGCGTTGAGTCGCGGATCGATAAGCGGCCCCAACTTTCGGATCTGCGTGAGTCCGGAGCGATTGAACAAGATGCCGATGTGATTATGTTTGTTTATCGCGATGAGGTCTACAATAAGGATAATCCCGAGAACGCCGGTTTGGCGGAGATTCTTGTTAGAAAACAGAGAAATGGGCCGACCGGGGTTGTTAATATGCGGTTTTTCGGAGAATTTACCACCTTTCGGGATGTCGATAATCGTTATGAGGACTATGATGGGAATTCCGGGGCAGAGATGATGGGTGAGGATCTGGGGGCTAGTGGAGGCGACTTTGACCATTTTGATGGGATGATCGATTCCTGATCGACCCATATAATCTTTGTAATAATCCATACATGTTGAGAGGAGGCGGAGATGTTAGGAGTTCGGAGAAAAATCATGGTGGCAGTGGACGGATCCGCAGTCTCCGACAAGGCTGTTCACGAGGCCGTTTGGATGGCCTGTTGTCAAGATGGGAAATTTAAAAATAAGATTTTTGCCGTTTTTGTTAAAGCTGACCGGGTGCGGGATTATGACGATCTGTTTGTTAAAGGTCTCTCGGCTGAGGGTGAGATTAGTGAGCGTTGGCAGCAGATTGTTGACCATGCCTTTCTCGTGATCAAGAAGCTTGCGGCCGAGAAAGAGATTCCTTTGGAAACCATAGTTGTGGAAGGTGAACCGGCAGCTTCAATTAATCACTTGGCCCATAAACATGATATTGATTTACTGGTTATCGGCAGTACCGGGAAAGGGGCTATGAAGAGAGCCTTTTTGGGCAGTGTCTCGGCCGAAGTTATCGAGCATGCACCCTGTGGAGTTTACGTCGTGCGGGCGTGAAGGATCTCTTTACAGCGAACCGCAGAAAAGGGTGAATGATGAGTCCCGCAATGAACCGACATAGGTGACTCCGACCTGTTTCAGGATCTGGACGGCTCCGGCGGTGGGAGCTGATATTGAGAGAGCCATAGGAAAACCGGCCCGGGCAATTTTTACGGCCATTTCCAGGTTGATACGTCCGCTGAAAAGAGCGGCCAGCGAGCCCATGTCAATTTTATTGCAGATACAGTAGCCGACAATTTTATCCAACGCATTGGTTCGGCCCACATCCTCTTCGCAATGGAGAATTTTACCGGCTTTGTTGACTAGGGCTACGGCATGAGCCCCGGCAGTTGTTGTATAGAGTTCTTGATGGCGGCCCATCGCCTCCGGCAGCGGGGGGATTAGAGGGGCAGCCAGGAAAAATGAGCCCGGTGGGGATTTCTCAATTTTGGGGGCGATGACTGTCCAAATTGCACCAGCCGTCAGCCGGGTGATGGCAGAGATCGACTTGTTGAGAGTCAGGCGTACGGAATCGGTTGCCAGCGGTGATTTGTTGTGGTCAGATGCGGTAACCAGTCGCTGGGCCGAAATGTCATCATGTTTATTGATCAATCCCTGGTAGTAAAGAAAGCCGGTGGCCAGGAGAAACTCGTTGCCGGGGGTTCGGTGCAGGGTGACCAGATGTTCTCCGTTTATCCATATCTGGAGAGGGATTTCGCTTATCAGGGGGCGTTCAGTGCTTTGCCATTGACCGGAAGTCCGGTCGTAGATGAAGGCCGAAACCTTACTGCTCTTGATCATTGTATAATCTCCTCCAAGTAAAAACTAGACAAACAATACCTTAAGTTGTCTGTTTTCGTCAACTTTAAATTATTACTCATCTTTTATGTTGGATCATCTTTATATGTCTTTAGCTCTGGATGAAGCCCGCCTGGCTTGGCTGGCGGACGAAATTCCGGTGGGTGCGGTGGCGGTTTGCCGAGGCCGGGTGATTGCCCGGGGGCGTAATCGAAAAGAGGAGAAGGGGTTAGCGCTATCGCATGCCGAGATGGAAGTGATAGCGGCCGCCAGCCGGCAGCTTGGTGACTGGCGGCTTTCCGAGGTTACTCTCTATGTAACTCTGGAGCCCTGTATTATGTGCGCCGGGGCTCTGTTGCAAGCGCGTATTGGTCGAGTGGTTTACGGTTGTCACGACCCTAAGGGGGGGGCTTTTAATAGTTTGTATAAGCTGGCTGATGACCAGCGTCTTAATCATAGTTTTCCGGTGCGCAGCGGCGTCTTCAAAGATGAAGCAGCGACCCTGTTGCAGGTTTTTTTTCGTAGTTTACGCAAGAAAGATAAAGGTTAGAAAGTTAGTAATATGACGGAATTTCGTAGTGGTTTTGTTTCATTGATAGGGCGCCCGAATGTGGGCAAATCGACGTTGCTCAACAATATTCTCGATGAGAAGATTGCAATCGTTACCGATAAGCCGCAAACTACCCGGAACCGGATTGTCGGGATCAAAAATCTTCCCGATGCGCAATTGATTCTGGTTGATACTCCGGGTCTGCATACGCCGAAAGGGCTGCTTAATGAAGCGTTGGTTGAAACTTCCGAGGAGGCTTGGCGGGATGCTGATTTGGCTCTGATATTGTTGGAGGCATCAACCACAAAAATGCGTAAAGGGGAGCAGGCCATTTTGGCTCAGGCTTTAAATGAGAAAGTCCCTTTTCTGGTGGCGTTTAACAAAATTGATCTTTTGCCGGAGCGCGATGGAGACTTTCTGCAAAAGTTGCCGATGTTTGTTGAACTTGTGGACGAGTTCGGCCTGAGCTCTGAAGAGATATTTTTTCTTTGTGCGCGGGATGGGGTTGGGGTCTCAGCTCTGAGGCAGAAGATGCTGGATAAGCTGCCTGTACATCCAGCTTATTTCCCGGATGATGTTCAGACCGAGATGAGTGAAAGGTTTTGGGTGCAGGAGGTTATCCGGGAACAGGTATTCAATTTGACCAGGGATGAAATTCCTTATGCCGTTGCGGTTGAAATTGACTACTATCATGATCTTGAGAAGCGTTTAAGTATCGGGGCCTCAATCTATGTTGAACAGAATTCGCAAAAGGGGATTATTATCGGTAAAGGTGGCCGTATGTTGAAAACGATCGGCATCAAGTCGCGCCAGGCGATTGAGGCTTTTGTCGGGATTTCGGTCTACCTTGAACTGCATGTCTCAGTTGCTAAAAACTGGACCCGAAATGCTGCGCAGATCCAGCGTTTCGGTTATGATAAATAAGGAATTTATGAAAATTAGTCAAAATATCCTTTTACGGCCTCAGCTTGAGGCTTTACTTGAAGCGATGCGCGGGCGTCGAATTTTGGTTTTCGGCGATGTTATGGTCGACTGTTTTATCCGCGGCGTGGTTGAGCGTATCTCACCGGAAGCCCCGGTTCCGGTAGTTTCGGTCAAGAGCCGGGATCATCGGCCGGGTGGGGCGGCCAATGTGGTTCGCAACCTTCTCGCCTTAGGGGGGCGGCCCGAGATTGTCGCTTTATTGGGGGATGATCATGATGGTCGGTCGCTTACGGCGGAGTTGGCTGAAAGCGGATGCGGGGTAGCGGGCTTGGTGGTTGATTCCGAGCGCCAGACTTCGGTGAAAACCAGAATTGTTGCCCATCAGCAGCAGGTTGTACGTTTTGATCAAGAGACCACTGCACCTTTCGGTGAAACTTCGCGTCAACAGTTACGGCAGGCGATTATTAGAGCTTGTGCTGAGGTTGAGGGGGTGATTATCTCCGATTATGGTAAAGGGGTGGTGGAGCGAGAACTCTTCGACCTCCTGGTTACCGAGGCTCGACGACGCCACCTTTTTATTGCTCTTGATCCTAAGGTGGCAAACTTTGATCTCTATCACGATGTCGATTTGGTGACACCGAATGCGATGGAAGCCGGCCAGGCTTGCAGTTTTGCCGTGACCTCGGAAAATTTGCCGGCTGCGGGCTCCAGGATTAAAGAGCGGTTTACAAGTCGATCCGTGATTATTACCCGAGGTGAAGATGGTATGGCGATCTTCCCGGAGACTGGCTCGCCGGTTTTGTTGCCGACTCAGGCGCGCGAGGTTTTCGACGTTACCGGGGCTGGAGATACGGTTATTTCAGCTCTAACGCTGGCGGCTTTGGGAACCGATGTAAGTTTGGAAGAGGCGGCGATGGTGGCTAATCTGGCGGCCGGGGTGGTGGTCGGTAAAACCGGCACCGCCACCGCTGACGGAGCGGAAGTGTTGGCCTATTATGATCGTTTGCAACCTTTACGGTCTCGGGCAACCTCCTAAGATGCGCCCCGGTCTTAACTACCA
>JAYEGS010000248.1:0-11625 GCA_034659215.1 Pseudomonadota bacterium
AAGGAGGTGTCGGCAAGCTGTGCCCGAACCTGATCGTCTGTCCACTGATTAATAAAACTAGCAATTTCAGTCGCTTGATGCCGCACTTCGGCAAAGCGTGAAGCCACTGTTGCCCGTTGAAAGCGGGGCAATATAATTGCCAGTAAAAAACCGATCAGAGCTAGAACTAAAAGAAATTCCAGCAGAGAAAAGCCCCCATTATTATCTTCATTCGATAAACCGGAAAACATTCTTTGCCTGACTGTTCGCATAGTTTTCTAACGGCGTCCGAGGCGAGCAACATAGACACCGTTTCGAAGACCGGTTATAGTTTGTGACTCTTGGCCGGCATGAACGACATCTGTATCATTAAGGCCAAGGTTGACTGAAATAGCATCGGTACCCTGAAAAACAAAAGCAAAATAGGCAAAGTTGCCACCTCCAACCGGATCATTGGCACAACCAAAAGCAATTGCTCCCGGCGTCACAAAACCGGAATCTTCAGGATCATTGGCTGCAACAAAAACACTGGCCCCGTTAAAAGGATTACGGGGTAATTTCTCCGGCGCTATGATCGCCTCGACACTACACTCTGGAGGATCATTAGCGGTCGAAACATTACTGTCCCCGCTGCAACGACCCGGAATCCCAACTAAGGCATTACTCTCAATCCAATTATTGGCATGCCCCTGCCGAGCGATCCATTCCGACATCGGCAGAGGCGGCGAGGTTTGCAGGGAACCGCTATTGTCCGCCAGGCTATAGAGATAATTAAATTTGGTCGCTTCCGTATATTTTTCGACAGAGGCCTCAATCTGCTCCTCAGCCCACTGGTTGGCAAATGAAGCAAGCTCACTGCAGTTCTGCCGAATCAAAGCATACTTTGTATCAATATTAGCCCGCCAGGCCCGAGGTACAATGACAACCAGCATCAAGCCGATTATAACCACGACAAGAAGCAGTTCGATTAACGTAAAACCATTTTTACCGAACTTCATAAGTATCCTCTAAGCAATCGAGACCCCATTGCTCCATTCCTATTGCTCTCTTAATTCAGGCGGGCCATGAAGACACCATTTCGAACACCGGCTAAAGAGCCATCCTGTCCGGCATAAAAAGAGGTTGTGGGTAGACCGGTGGCTCCGCCACCTGCGCCATCAGAACCTGGAGCCGTAGTCGTTGCATCGGTCCCCTGAAAAAGCAGAGCAAAGTAGACCATTCCTGTACTTTCCCCATGCCCGGCACAACAGATCGCCCCCGGAACCACGGAACCGGTCGTTGCCGGATCGCAAGCCGCAACAAAAACACTAGCTCCATTAAATGGATTTCGTGGAATTTTACTCGGATCAATGTTATCTTCCACCGTCCCTTCCGGTGCGGCGGCAATTGTATCGATTGTCCGACCGGAAGGAATAATCGGGGCCGACGGCCCAGCCCAATTACCGGTCGGTCGGGCAACCCATGAGCCATAAGACCAAGATGCCGCCGACGCCCCACTGCCACTGTAGCCAGACAAAGTTGTGTAGTAAGTAAACAGCGTAGAACCACAACTTGCATCCTGAGCCAACAAACTCCCCTCAGCCCAGCCACTGGAAAAAGCCGCCAGTTCACTACAATTCTGCCGCACCAGACCGTACTTGGCATCAATATTAGCCCGCCAGGCCCGGGGCACGATCACCGCCAGCATCAAGCCGATGATAACCACAACAAGCAGAAGCTCAATTAACGTGAAACCACTCTTACCTAATTTCATAATGATCCGAACCTAAAAATAGCCGAAGACAAGTGATCATCGAAGCAATCGAGTCTGACCCCCATTGCTTTCCATTGCTTCTTGCTTCTTTTGTTCATTAACGCATACGGGCTACGAAAACTCCGTTACGAACACCACCGATGGTCGTAGGCCCCATACCGGCATGAAAAGCATTATCAGCGGTTGAGGAATACCCAGTATTGTCTGTCCCTTGAAAAAGGAGAGCATAATAATTATAAACACCATCTAGTTGAGAAGCAAAAGCGATGGCCCCAACAATTGGGCCACGTGGCGAATTTGCGTACGGATCATTAGATTCAGCAAAAACGTCGGCCCCGTTAAAAGGGTTACGCATCACTTTATCCTGGGGCATGGTTTCCTGAACACTAGCTTCGGGGGCGGGGGAACCAATTCGGCCAGTCACGGCTAAAGGACCAGTATTACGACTGTTCCAGTTATCAGCAGCCCTTGTAATCGCAATATAATTAGCGTAAGGTACTGCTCTTCGGTGGAGACTTGCGTAATAATCGTTCAAATCAGAAGTTGAAGTTTGAGACTGGGCCAATAACATACTCTCACACCACTCCTGCGCATACTTAGCCACCTCCGTACAGTTCTGCCTACACAAAGTATACTTAGAATCAACATTCGCCCGCCAGGCGCGGGGCACGATCACGGCCAGCATAATCCCCATAATGACCATTACCAACAACATCTCAATCAGGGTAAAACCACGTTCATCTCTCTTCAGTTTATGCATTTTTACTTCCTCCTGTAAACAATTAAAGGTTAGTGTTTTACTAAAGGTTAGTGTTTTACAGCCGAAAAAACGGCAATAAAAAACAAAAAAATGATTTTGAGCAAAATATTTATCGTTTTTAAGTTGAAGCGGGTAATCTTGGAGGCAATAGGGTCATGAGGCAATAGTGAGGCAATAGGGTCAGACTCGATTGCTTCCTTTACTCGCAAAATTCATAACAACTTTTCAAACTCAGCCACGGTCAAACCTGTCTGTCTGATAATATTACGCAATGTCCCTTTGGCAATTTCATGATGATCGGGCACCACAATACGCCTGTAAGGAGAAGTCCTCTGCCGCATAATGATATGACTGCCTTTCTGTCGGTCTTTCTCGTAACCAATTCCAGCCAAAGCCGTCACCACCAAACGCCCTGACAGCACCGGCAGGCGACTCACACCGCAACCTCAACAAACTCCTCGCTAATTGATGGTGGTATTGCTTCATCATGAGCCTCAAGACTTTCCAGGTAAAGATCTATCGCCTCTTTAATATTTTTTATCGCTTCATCCCGAGTTTGCCCTTGAGACAAACAACCCGGCAATGAAGGCACTTCTACGACAAAAACACCATCTTCATCACACTCAATAAGAACTCGGAACTTCATCTCTCTCCTTATGAACATGCTCTTGAGCATCAACACCTTTCCATAGTTTAGAACCTAATTCCTCTTACATAATCATCATAAGAGGGATGTATACTTTTTATTTCCATTTTTCCGTGTCCTTTGTTATCACAACGGTCGTATTCTTGCCTTTGACTTTTTTCGTGTATTTCGTGTATTTCGTGGTCTCGCTTTTGACCTT
This sequence comes from Pseudomonadota bacterium, assembly GCA_034659215.1. Classification (GTDB taxonomy): domain Bacteria; phylum Desulfobacterota; class Anaeroferrophillalia; order Anaeroferrophillales; family Tharpellaceae; genus Tharpella. The sequence continues at coordinate 3,338 of JAYEGS010000248.1, forward strand.
GCTGACACCTTAAATTTTAACTTTCTCCCCCTATTCCCCCATCTGCCGCTCATGCCAGTCAAAAAGATTCTCCTCTCGACCGCCGTACTCCCGGTCGTCGTAGAGACGGGAAACAAAAATTCCGTAGCGCAAACCTTCATACTTTTCGTGGTCCATCGCACCATACCAGGAACCGGTCTCAGCATCGACTTCGGTCGTTGCGGTATAGAGCAGATAGAAATTAAGATACTCCTGCGAAATCGGATCGGGCTTAACCGCAAGAAAGAGCAGGCCCGGTTTTTTGCTCGGGATCGGCAATTCATACTCATCTGCAATTGCCGACTCTTCCCGAACCACTTGATCATCGTTTGTTTCGGAAAAATAGTCGACAAAATTAAAGGGGTTTTTCGGTCTTTGCTCAACCGGCATGAGCGCCTGAACTCCGTCAAAAGCTTCATTACCAGTATACTTACCAGATAATTTATAATTTGTAAACTCCGGCTCCCGGAGTTCTATGTCTGTATAGAGAAAATCTTTGGTCGTAAAATTGGTGCCGCCGTATTGATTACGCGCTTTATCCTCAGCCCAGATCATGATGGTTGCGGCGATCTCGGAACCACATTGACGCACCTCGGCAAATTTGGCATCAAGCCGGGCGCGCTGGGCCCGAGGCACAATCAGAGCCAGCAAAAGACCGATAATCGCCATCACCAGAAGCAGTTCAATCAGCGTAAAACCATTTCTCTTCTTATCGACGGTTTTTAACATTTCTTTAACCCTATAATTCACTCACATCCCTCCCCCTGAACCGACCGAGGACGAGAGCTCGGAGACCAGGTTGTAGAGCGGTAAAAGAATACCCATAACCAGAGCCAGGGCGAGGCCGCCCATCGCAAAAAGCAACATCGGCTCAAGCATGGCCAGGGCGGTAGCGATTTTTCGTTCTAGATCTTCGCTGTAGTACTCGGCGACCAGATTCATCTGCTCAGGCAGCGTGCCCGACTCTTCTCCAACCGCAATCATGCGGATCGTCATACGCGGAACGTAGCGGCCCTCACGCAGGGCATCGGAAAAAAGTGAGCCTTCGATAATTTTCTGCCGGGCCCGCTCCATGGTCTCTTGAAAAACCAGATTGTTAATCGAGAGTAACGACATTTTAAGCCCCCGGATAAGATCGATTCCGGCATTACTGATCAAGGCCATATAGCGCATAAAGAAAGCCATCCGCATCTGAATAAAAAGTTTTCCCATAGGCGGCAGGTTAAATTCGAGCCAGTCGAGATAGCGCTTGGTCTCATCCCGACTCCGCATAGCGATAAAAAGGACAACAAATAAGACAATTGCCAGAGCGTACCAAAGACCATAATCTTGAAATGATTCCGAGATTGCCATAATCACTTTGGTAACCGTCGGCAGCGGCACGTCAAACTGGGTCAAAAGTTCGAAAAGCGGGGGAAAAACTTTAGCCAGAAAAACATAGGCAGCCAGGAACAGGGCGAGCATAATAAAACAGGGATAGATCAACGCTTTTCTAACATTACGAATAAGTTCGTCGATCTTTTTATAGTGAATTGCCATATCAGACAATGTCCGATCAAGATTACCCGACTGTTCACCGATCTCGGCCAAACTGACAAAAAGTTTCGGGAAAGCTCCGCTTTTGGTCAGGGCCTGAGAGAAACCGTCCCCCCCCATGATGTCATTGACGATCTTTTTTAAAGCTTTTCTTAAAACCTTATTATCGCTGTCACTGCCCAGCTCATCAAGACTTCGAACCAACGGCACCCCGGCTCGAAGCATGACCGAGAGGTTGTTGCTGAATTCGACCAGATCGCGGCGGCTTAAACCACCGACAGCAAAATCATCAAGCCGGTTCAAGAGCTGTTTCAACTTATCCTGACGTGCTTCAATCAGGAATAGGCCTTGAGCCTGAAGCCGGGCCGCAAGCTGAACCTCGTCAGTAGCAACCTGACTACCCTTGATAATAGAGCCCTCGGCGTTGGCCGCTTTATAGGCAAATTCCGGCATTTACTGGGTCACCCGCAAGATTTCATCAATCGTGGTAACACCGGCTTTTACTTGATCGAGACCGTATTCAAGCATCGTAACCATACCTTCGGCAATGGCCTGCTCTTTGATCGCTTTAATCGAGGCTTTGGTACTCACCATTTCGCCCAAATCAGGGCCCACCGTCATTATCTCATAAATACCTAAACGACCATGATAACCACTCTCACTACAGAGTTCACAACCGCGACCACGAAAAAGGGTATCGGTCGGTTGAAGCCAGCCGGAAAATCCTAAAGCTTCGATCTCAGCCGCACTTAAATGGTACCCCTCTTTGCAGTTTGTACAGATCCGGCGTACCAGCCGCTGGGCCACCACGGCTTTGAGAGTGGAGGGCAAAAGGTAAGGTTCAACTCCTAAATCAAGCAGTCTGGCAATGGTCGAGGGAGCATCGTTGGTATGGATAGTCGAAAGCACGAGATGGCCGGTCATAGCCGCCTGCAGAGCCATCTCGGTGGTCTCCAGATCGCGAATCTCACCAACTAGGATAATATCAGGATCCTGGCGCAGGAAATGACGAATTGCCTGGGGAAAACCAAAATCAATTTTCTTGTTTACTTGAGATTGTTTAATCAACGGCATCTGATATTCAATCGGATCTTCAATCGTTAAAACATTTTTCTCCAACGCGTTGACCAGACGCAACATCGCATAAAGCGTCGTCGTCTTACCACTGCCGGTCGGGCCTGCAGCCAGAACTATACCGAAAGGAATGCGAATCAGGCGCTCAATTTTTTGGCGCAGTTCAATGCCCATCCCGAGAGATTCGAGCCCCTGGGCGACACTGGTTTTATCGAGAATTCGCAAAACTGCATTTTCACCAAATTTTGTCGGAATCAGAGATGAGCGGATATCGACTGAACGACCGGAAAAACTAAACTGGAGTTGACCATCCTGCGGGAGGCGATTTTCGGCAATATTCATCCCAGAAAGAACCTTGATTCGCGTTATCAGGGGGATATGAATCTGACGCGCCATAACATACTCACCGCGCATGATACCATCAACCCGAAAGCTGACCCGCGTAACCATCTCCTCAGGGCTCAAATGAATATCGGTCGCCCGGTCCCGAATCGCTTTGATAAAAAAAAGTTCCAGCAAGCGAATCACCGGCGGTTCAACCTCACCTTCGGCAACCCCGCCGCCACTCAAAGCGGCCGCCATATTACGGCTCACCTCTTCATCAATTGAAGCGCCTAAACCATACTGAAACTCAATCGTCTCCATCACCGATTCAAGATCGGCGGCATAGATCATCAACGGTCGATTGATGACTCGGCGCAAACTATCAATGGCAACCACATCGCTGGGATTATCCATTGCCACTTTAAGGTTTTCACCATCAATGGAATAAGGCATCAAACGATAACGTTCGGCAAAACTTTTATCAATAAGTTTAACCGCAGCCGGTTCAACAAAGGTGGTTTTAAGATCAACAAACGGCAGATCATTAGAGATCGCCACAGCTCGGGAGAGCTCTTTGCGATTGATAATCCCAAGCCGCAAAAGAACATTGCCTAAAAGCTCACCAGTACTGCGCTGCTCTTTTAAAGCGAGCTCAATCTGCGCCTCAGAGGCCATCTGTTCGTCGGTTAAAACTTCACCTAAACGTCGCATTGTGCAATTTCACTCCAGATAACCGGTCAATAATTTTATCCGCGCCCGGATGCGCCGTTCAAGCGGACGGTCGTTTTCAAGAAAGCGGCTTTTTAAGGCCTCCCGGTAGAGTTCAACAGCTTGACTTATGGAGTTCTCCTGCTCACAAAAAGAGGCATAAGCCAACAACGGTTTCAGATTTTGCGGATCCAGGGCAACCAGGTTCCGGTAATATCCGGCCGCCGCCCGCCGGTCACCACTTTGCAGAGCCAACCAAGCCAGATTATTTAAGGCGCTTCGGGCTCCTGGGTCAAGTAATAACGCTTCGGCAAAAAGTTTTTGCGCGTTTTCATAATTTTCCAGTTTAAGCTCAATCAGGCCCAGATTGACTTTAACCCGGGCGTCAAGAGGATCGTTGCGGCCGGCTTTAACCAGTAATTTTTGCGCCTTGGTAAAATCGTTACCCTGCAACAAAATAACCGCGACATTGAGCAGAGATTCCTGATGTTGATCATTAAGCTCTAAAACCTGATTGAAATAGTAGTAAGCCCGACTCCGGTTACCGGAACTTAAAGCCAAAACTCCAACCTGAAAAAGATGATCAATATCATCTTTGCGACTGGGTCGACGAACCCGGGCACCGGCTCTTTTGTTGACTTTCTCACCACTAGATCGACTGGCAATCGGCACCGAACTTATATTGGCAGATCCGGGTTCCGAATTGACCGTCTCAGGTTCAGGCGCAACCGGGACGCTGTCTGCACTGGAATCCGATTCAGGTTTTGCTGAAAAACCAGGAGCCGCCAATTTATCTGAAACGGCTAAATTCTGTTTTTCAGGCAAAGTGGAAGGTTTCGGCCCCGGCACCGGCACGGACCCGATTCGTGATTCGGGTTTAACCGGAGCATCTTTTGCGACGCTCTTGAGAGAACGCTTTTCACCGGCTCTCTTTCCCGCTATCGAGCTACTCTCTAGCGGGACTTTTGCTGAGTCAGATTGAGCAAACTGGTTATTATAAGTCGGGGGAGCCGGCGGAATCGTAAAATAGTAAGCAACTCCCCCAAGCAAGATAATAAGAACCAATAAGATTATGGTTTTAGGGGTAAACTTACGCTCTTTGGAGGACGCCGTCTGCCCCTCTTTAGGCGCTGGCCTCATTACCGGCGGCACCTCGATCGAGACAGATGATGACCGCTTTTTGGGAGTGCGACTCTTTTTCAGATAGTCGTTAATCAAACTCATTTAGAAACCACAGTCGGGGTCAACATAATGACTAATTCAACCCGCTCATCAACATCTTTCCGGCGGCGAAAGAGGCCCCCAACAAGAGGAACATCACCCAATATAGGCACCTGAGAACTGTTGTTGGAAGTAATCTCGGTAATTAAGCCACCAATAATAATAGTTTTACCGTCACCAACCCGAACAATCGTATCCGTCTGCCGGGTATTGATAACCGGAACATCAAACGTATTATTATCATAACTGAAGGTTTTATATTCGGCCAGTTCCGAAACCACCGGAATAATATGCAGCGTGATCACCCCCTCGGCATCAATCTGCGGTGTAATACCTAGCGATATACCGGTATTCGCGACCACCACTTCAGGCACGATTACAGTTTGATCATCAAGACTGTTTTGCGCCTGCCACTGCAGATAAGGAAGCTGGCGCCCAACCGTAATCACCGCCGACTGATTATTAAGCACACTTATCCTCGGCGAAGAGAGAACCTTAACATCACCCTGGGTCTCAAGCGCATCAAGCACCCCGTCCAGAACATTTTTCCGGTCGGGATCACCTTTGTATTCAACATTGAGCCCGGTCGCTCCACTGGCAAAATTGGTCGCAATTGACAAAGTGCCGTTTTTAATAAAATCGTGCGCCAGCAGATTCCAGTCAATTCCATACTCAAAACCCTGGCTTAAAGAGACCTGAATAATCTTAGCCTCAATGATTACCTGACGATGCAAAGCTTTCTGTAATTTATCAAGATAGGATTCAACCAAGGCTAGATTTTCACGCCGATCTGTGACTACGATCAGGCCGCCCATCGGATTAATCTCGACCCGGGCATCAGACGAAAGCAGGGCACCCTCACCGCCGCTGTCACCGGAACCGCCGCCCAGAGCTTTTTCGATAGTTTCCCAAACTTGAAGATACTCTTCACTTGATTCAGTCGAGATTTCAAAACCACCGGATCCGCCGGTTGAACCGCCGGGCCCGCTGTTACCACCGGAATCACCCTCGCTTTCACCGGTATTGGAAACCAGGCTGTAATCAAAATAAAAAATTCGTGTCTCAAAAGCCTTAACCGAAAGGATATTATCTTTAATTGTGTAAAAATTTTCACAGGACTCAAGCATCAAAGTCAATGCTTGACGTAAAGATAGCTCATTAAACTCGACCGAAATCGGAAAACCGCGATCAACTCCTTTACCAATCACCAAGTTAAGACCCGCTTCACGAGCCAACCCGAAGAGCACACCTTCAAGCGGAGCCCCTCTGGTCGAGAGGGAAAAAAGCATTTTTTCAAAAGGAAGCTCACCAACCATGGCCGCCTCCGGGGTTAATTCCGCAAGCGGTGGGAGATGAGCCGGTGATCGCTGATAACCGGCATATGAATTGGCAGCGCCGCCATAAGGCAAACGAGTCGGAGTAGAAGTTGGGGGCGGGGCATCCGTAACCGGCGGGGCCAGAAGTAGACAGCCGGGCAGGAAAAAAGTCAAGCAAAGGGTCATGAAAAGCAAAATATTAGTCAATGGAATCCTCATTTCTTTGATTTTTTACCTTTCGCCCCTCCAGCGTCTTGATCCAGCAAGGGCTCAAGACGTCGCAGAAGTTCATTAAGAGCAGCCTTCTGTTTCATCGGAGCCGGGGGTTGCTTCTCCGGTCGTACTTCTCTCTCTTTCCCGTGAAGACTTAATTCCGCAGTCGCATAAGCTCCAAGGGGTAACATAACAGTTTCTTCAAAACGTTGCAAGTAGACCCCCTCCCCAGTAATACGCTCGACACGAAAACCTTTATATGTATCACCCTCAGCCACTAAAGTACCATCAAGCAGAGCACTTTTAAGATACTCCCCGATCATCACCATCTGGACTTGGGCCAGAAAGAGCTCATCCCCATCAATACCACTCTCCTCCTCAGCCAGTACCATCTCCTTTAACTCTGGATCAAGAAAGGGATTACGCAAATTCTGACGGGGAATAAAAAGCTCTTTTGCACGCTGCTTCTCGGCCCCCATTTTTTTTATCAGATTCATGGTTTCCGCCACCTGTTTACCGGGGGGCGGTGACGACATCTGAGCAATACTCGGCAACGGTTGCGGAGCTTCCAACAGCAAAGCCAGTCGAGGCTGAACCAGATAGAGGTTAAGCAAAACAACCAACAAGATTGCAGTCCCTGAAATCAACAGAGCAGGAGTTGAAAATCCCTGACGCATCCTACTCTTCTCCTGCCGGATGGCCAGCCAATATAAGTTTATCGGGAATCATCAAGCTTACAGCTAAATTTCCGGAAACCGACCCCCGCCCTTTAGCGGAATTTATTTTCAAATGATTAACCCGTAACGGATAGTCAGGCTGTTCGAGCAGATAATCTAAAAAGGTCTCAACCTCGACAACCGTTGCAAACATAAAACTAAAATTAAAATCACTGGCCCTTAAGGGTACCGGATTTTTAACAAATTGAAGCTGCCGACGCATAACCACTTTAGTCCCGATATCGGCCAGAGCTGCGGCGTTAAGAAAATCGAGAAAAGCCGCAAAAACCGCCTCCGGATCCTCAAAGCCCATCAGCACTGAGGGAGGAATTGTGGCAATAATTTGCCGATAGTGTCGCAACTCTTCGTTATAGCCCAACTCTTTACTGTGTAACTGCTGAGTGGAGGACTCAAGAGCTGCAAGTCCCGCTTTAAGCAAGTTGACATCGGCTTTGCGTCCGCGCCCCAAAAGCCCAATCTGGAGAATCACCAGCAAGACCAGCAACATAATAATCAGCCTAACTCTCATGCTGCTCCAGATCCGCCCGGGTTTCAACTTTAAGTTCCATTTTAAAACTGAATGTCCGAGCTCCGGGGGCACTCAATTGCTTGGGCACATAGCTTAAATTTCTGACGACGAAAACGGATGTAGCCTCAAGCTCACTGCCAAAGGAACGTAGGCGCTCAAGCCCGGACTGCCAATCCAAAGCCTTGACCTTGCCACTTATCACACTATGCCAGGAGCCGGGCACAGGCTTACTTTTACGACGATTCCCACGCTTTTTCTTGTCCGGCTCAACCACTAAATCATCAATAATTATCTCATCTGTAACTTTTAAGGCGAGCTCGGAAATCAACCTGTTCCAATGCGGCCGCTGGAGGTAGACCTCATTATAATATTTTTCCCAACCCTTTAAAGGGCGTAAGCTTTTAACATCGCGTTGTAGAGCTAAAACCTGCTCTTTACGTTCATTATAGCGTTCAAGATTGTGATCATAAGTGCGCAAAAGTTGACGTCTTTCCAGCTCCAGCAGAAAGAGCCAGCAAGCAACCCCGATAAGACCCACCGCCAAAACGCCATAGGCCAGGAGATAGCGGCGCTTAGACCGCCGCCCGGCCGTCACTTCAGGCGATAGAAAATTAAAATCTTCAGCAACCTTAA
>JAYEGS010000249.1:0-11593 GCA_034659215.1 Pseudomonadota bacterium
CTTTATATAAAATTCAAACCAGTTTTTTTTTGCCCTGGCTGAAAGATTGTAGATTTCCGGATAGCCTCCGTTGATGACGGCTCTCGCGAAATCCTCTTTTTTTACGGTTTCATTCAGTTCAAAAGCTGTAAATTCATCACCAAACAGTTTATCGATAACATTTACATCCCGATTGTTTATCTCGGCGTAAGATAGGGGGAAAAGTTTAAGGTTGACCATTCTTCCCGCTAATGACTCCCTGATTTTACCGCTTTTGAACATATCCGATGAGCCGGTCAGCAAAAACATCCCCTTTCGGTTTTGCTCGTCCACGCTCATTTTTATCGCGGGAATTGTTTCGGGAACAAGTTGGACTTCATCTATTGCCGCGTTTTCCCTGGAGATGTAAGAGATAAATCCTTTAGGATCGGTTGTCGCGGCATTAAATATATCGATATCGTCAAATGTATAATATTTTATGCTTCTCTCTTTCGCTATGAGCTTTTGCAAAGTTGTTTTTCCAGATTGTCTTGGTCCGTTGATGGCCACAATTCTGAATGTTTCCAGCATTTCGAGTATGGTCGATTCCAGTTTTCTTTTTATCATTTTCCCTCTTTTACGATATATCTTATGCGGTAATTACGAAAAATCAAGACTATAAATACGAGATTTACATGATTTTAATACGAAATTACCGCACATTGGTCAAGTAAAATTTAATCGAGAAAACGATTTTTTTCAAAATATCCGTCAATCACCGGTCAGCCAGAACAGGGTTAAGAGCAAGGTTGTTTTTTCATGGTTTCTTTCCCCAAGTTAAAAATATTGGTAACTATTCAGCGTAATGTACTTTTCAAACTATCACGATACGGGGACATTGCTCCAGGCGGCGGCCAAGCCGCTTGCCGGTCTGAGCTGTGTACCCCTCGAAGCCGGGCGAAGCCAATGTTCGCACCATTTGTAGTGGCTTTAAGGTGATTTTCACTTCCTGACCGGCAACACCCGGCCGCGGGAAGGGCCGGGTTCCGGTTGAGGTTCCGTATCTTGAGCGCTGGCTTGGTCGTTGTTTGGCGATTCCTGGATCTGGCTGGTCTGTTCAATAGCGGTCGAAGTTCGAATCTCTGCAAATGAAGTTGTCGCTGCCAAAATAATTATGCCCACTAATGTAAAAGTTATTAGTAAAAATATATTTTTTTTCATTTTTTCTCTCCCTGAGTTTTAAAAAAGCATTGTGACTTCGTATTCGCCAGATGCTTTTCTCATTTTGACACTTGAGAAACCAGCCTTTGCCAGGCTGATCATTTTTTTATTTTGTGCGAGAATACTCGCGGTGAAGCCCCTGATTCCCTGGGCCTGGGCGTGTTCGATCATTCTTTTTTGCAGGGCGGTTCCGAGGCCGGTATTTTGCCATTCAGGCAGGTTCATATAGGCGACTTCCGCCAGGTTTGTAGAGGGGTCTAAAAAGTAGCAGGAACTGCCGACGATAAGGTCTTTTTCGCGATCGCCGACGACCGCCACAAATGCCATCTCAGTCTCGTAATTGACATTGCAGAGATGCTCAGCTCTCGATATGGAAAGAGCTTCTAACAGAGAAAAAAAGCGGGTGTAGATATCATCCCGGCTGAGATTATAGAAGAGTTGCTGAAGTTTAGTAACGTCACTCGCTTTTGACGGTCGCAGCAAAACCTTACGCTGGTCTTTGAGGACAACCTCACGCTCTTCGCCGGCCGGATATGCCATTTTACTTTTTAGAGTTTGATCTTTGCGGACATAGCCGAGTTTTTTAGCTTCATCAAGTAACGCGGGGCGAAAATCGGGGTGGGCAATCTCAATCAGAGCCAGCGCCCTTTCCCGGATGCTTTTGACGAAGAGGTAGGCGCTGCCGAATTCGGTGATGATATAGTGAACATCAGATCTTGCCACAGAAACCCCTTCGCCCTCTTTGAGAAGCGGGCGAATTCGGGAAATCTTACCGTCATCCGTGGTTGAGGAGAGACATATAATGGGTTTTCCTCCGGGCGTACTGGCGGCTCCCCGTAAAAAATCGGGCAGCGTCGAGACGCCGCCGTAAAATTCCCCATCAAATTGATCCGTGCAGACCTGGCCGGTGAGATCGACGGAAAAAGCCTGATTTACTGATATCAGCTTTGTATTGTGTGCCATTACCTCCGGATTGCAGATGTAATCGATGGGGTGGAATGAAAATGTCGGGTTGTTATCAATATAATCATATAAGCGCCGGGATCCGATGGCGTAGCTGCAAACGACTTTACCTTTGTGGATCGATTTTTGATTACCGGTGATGATACCTTTTTCAATAAGATCGATGACCGATTCCGTTATGATATTGGTATGAAGCCCTAAGTCACGTCGTCCGGAAAGATATTTCAGCATCTCATTCGGGATGCGTCCCAGACCGATCTGGAGCGTTGAGCCGTCGTCAATGATGCGGGCAATATATCTGGCTGTCTGCTCTGCAACTGCATCTACAGGTTCGTGGAGATATTCAATGATTGGCGTATCCACCAGAACCGCATGGTCAATCAATCCCATCGGGATTGTTGTATCTCCCATAGTTCTGGGCATATTGGGATTTATTTCGGCAATAACTGTTTTGGCTCTTTTTATGGCGGAACGGGCAACGCCGACTGAAACCCCAAGGCTTACAAAGCCATTCTCATCCGGCAGGGAGGTTTGGATCAAGGCCACATCAACGGCGATTCCGCCATTGTCGATCATACGCGGCACCTGAGTTATTGAGATTGGAACATAATCTGCCTGGTCCTGTTTAACGGCTTCTTTTATGTCGGAGCTGACAAAAAAGGCCCGGTGTTTCAGGTTAGTATTGTTTTTGAGGATATCAGTGCCGCTGATCAGGAAATGAAAAAGTTCTATGTCGCTGAACTCTCTATACATTGTTTCGAGAGCTTTAATCATAGTGCAGGGCGTGGCGCAGGCCGACCCGACAAAAATACGATCTCCTGACTGAATTTTTGCGAGTGCATCTTCGACAGTTGTCAGTTTATCTTTGATGTTGCTAAGGTCAAATCTCTCTGACATTGTAGAAATCATATCATTCATCTCGATCTACTCTCGTTGTCAAAATTCATTTTCATCCGCCAGGTCTGGGTTCCGGATCAGGTTCAGTGTCGACGTCGGTATCCGAATCGGTGTCCGTATCTACGTCGGTGTCTGTATCGACATCCGTGTCAGTATCGATGTCAGTGTCTGAATCTGTATCCACGTCCGTATCGGTGTCAATGTCCGTATCGGTGTCAATGTCTGTATCTGTATCAAGATCCGTGTCCGAATCCGTATCAACATCGGTGTCAGTATCAACATCGGTATCGGTGTCCACGTCAGTATCTGTATCTACGTCGGTATCTGTATCTGTATCAATATCCGTATCCAAATCAACGTCGGTGTCAGTGTCAGTATCGACATCAGTGTCCGTATCGACGTCGGTATCGGTATCCGAATCAGTGTCAGTATCGATGTCAGTGTCTGAATCTGTATCCACATCCGTATCGGTGTCAACATCCGTGTCCGAATCCGTGTCAACATCTGTATCGGTATCCACGTCAGTATCTGTATCAACATCCGTATCCAAATCAACGTCAGTGTCCGTATCGGTATCGATGTCTGTGTCAACATCTGTATCTGTGTCGACGTCTGTATCGGAGTCGGTGTCTGTATCCGTGTCTGAATCCGTATCAACGTCTGTATCAGTATCGACATCCAGATCAATATCGGTGTCGATATCTGTATCTATGTCCGTATCAATATCTGTATCGATATCAGTATCCATATCTATGTCAGCATCAGTATCAATGTCGTTATCGGTGTCCGAGTCAGAAAAGCTCTGAGATCCAGCGCCAGTCATATCCTGAGAAAGTTCAGTGTCGATATCACGAGGTTGGATATTTCCCTGGGACCGGAAAATAAGCTCAGTCTTGAACAGGAGATTGTTCATCATATCGCCGGAAAAAAACTGCGGGTCGGAAGGCGCGTGTCCATCTTCGACTGTGAGGCCGGTTTCAGCTTCATCTAAAAAGGTTTTGCCATATTTATTCTCAACATAGACACCACGTTCCTTGCCTCTGGGACCACCGAGAAAGAGTACCGTCAGCGATCTATCTTTATAGTCGTTTTCATCGAATTGACCAGCCCTGCCTTTATAGTTGATCGCCCAGGTCAGGTAACAGCCGCGGATGCCAATGGTGGCGACCGGGGTTTTGACTTTGACCCGATCGGGGTTGAATCTTGAAATATTGCCGGTAATCATCCGAAAAACGCCTTTCGACGTAGTTGCCTGAAATTCACCATTATTTTTTTGGGGATCGTAGAGGTAGCGGTCAAAGGTTATGGTGCTTAAAGGACCTAAAGTGAGAATCGTATGATCATTAAAGATTACCTGCACACGACAACCGGATTCAGTTTTAACTGTATCGTCAAGATAGATCGGGGAGCTGTTGGCAAGGGTTGTAACCGTGCCGGCACTGGAAGTCGATAGGGCTCGTCCCTTGATAGCACTGACCTTGGCGATTGGTGGGCTGGCCAGGAGTGGGGCGGGGATCAAGCAACAGCTTAAAAGCAATAGAAAAACCAGACGACGTAAAAATAAATCAGGCATCGATAAAAACATGGTTAAAACCTTTTTTCCAGTTTAATCATGGCTCTTTTTCTTCTGAATGAGTAGGCCTTAAGGTTGGCATCTTTGGAAGTGTAATCGAAGGAGAGGTTGGTTCGAAGTTGCCATGGCAAAAGGAGGGTGAATTTGGTTTCAATTTTGTAGCGATCTTCGTCCCGGGTTTTCGGGTAATAGGGATCGCGTTCATCATAGCGCCGGGTTCGATATTCAAAAAGGAGGCTATATCGTAACCAGTTATTGAATCTTGTAAGAAATTGGAGTTCACTCCTCGGCCCCTGGAAAGCCTTGAAATCCTCTCGTGCCCATTTGTATTCATAGCCGAGACGCCATTGCAGCATATATTTACCATCGACCCAGTAGAAACGGGGCATCACGCCGAGATAGCCATAGGTGCCATCGCGGCGTTTGTCCCAATTGTAATTTTGGTACTGTAAGGTGGCGTAGAGGCGGGTTAAAAACCAGTCGGTGTGATAGAGGTCCAAGCGCGGCATTACCCCAAAAGTGCGGAAAAAAGGCTCGCTGCCGTAATCGAGATATTCAAAAGTCAGCGGCAGCAGCAATTTAAAATAATTTTTTTCAGAATAGACCAGGCCGCTGGCCAGAGAAAACATGTTTATATTTGAATCGCTCTCATCATTGTAGATATAGTTGTTAATCTCGAGACTGTTTTTCCAACCAAATCCGCCGCGTTCACCAAAATCCCAATCATGTGACAACTTTAATCCGGCCGTAATTCCCCAGTCGCTGATCTCTCGGGTATCTTTTGATAAGGGATAGCTACCGTCGACGGAATCGATAAAATCCTCGTCGGGCGCGGTATTGACATTGCTGTCGTAGATATAGCCCAGAGAGAGCGCACCGCGCCATTGGTGAGAGCTCTTTTTTTGTCTTATCTGATTCAGGTAATCCTGGGCTTTCAGAGTGAAGGGGTTGGAGCTTTCGCTGCTGGCAAGTTTGTTCAATTCGTTTTCAGCCAGAGTGTAGGCTTCAAGCCGGTAAAAGGCTATACCTAGATTGAGGCGGGCTTTAATATGGTTAGGGTCGATAATCAGGATACGTTCGTAGGCGGCCGCTGCCTGGTCGTAGAGTTTGAGCTTGGTGGCCGCCCGAGCCAACAGGATGTTGCCTTTGATATCTTCGGGATTGTCCTGTATCGCTTGCCATAAGAGGTCATAGGCTTGAGTAAATTGTTCCGTTGCGAGTAGTTTATCAGCATGTGCAAAAACCAGGGGGGCGGCGGCTGATATAGTTGTGGGCAGGAATAAAAATATAGAACAAAACAGTAATAGCGAAAATTTTCCGAGCCCGAATATCTTCAAGGTTGAGAAAAAAGGTTTCAAATTATGTTCCCCTGATTTAACTGTTATCGGAAGACCTGAAAGAGAGATAATGCCAGTCCTGTGCTCCCTGCATCAAAAACGATCTAGGAGCCTGTCCGAGAACGTCTTTTTTTCCCATATCTGCGTTATGCTCAAAAAATTATCCTCGGAATACTTAATGTATGCCTGCGGTAATTTTCTTCGCATGTCTTGATCTGAGAAAAAAAATCCTATTCTCGGACAACCTCCTAGGCCAACATTTCATTGGTTCAAAAAAAAAGACAGCTCAGCTGCTCTTTAATTAAAGATGCAACCCGGCTGTCTTTGTGATTTTGGAGACAAGACCCGCGGCTTTCCGGCCCCGTCTCTCGACGGGAGTGGCTTTTCTAGTATATATTTAATACAATAGGCACTACGCAATGTTCAGAAGAAAGTCAGGCCAAATTGGTTGATATGACACCTGCCAACCTCAACCTTTCTGCCAAACAACAGGCTTAAGGTATATCTATATAGGCACATATTATGCCTATAGGCAATACCTGTTTTGCGATTTAACCATAAAAATAATTTAGCAAACAAGTGTAATATGTTGTGAAGATTACCTCTGTCAAGCTCAATCTTCCAGCCAAACCTCAAACTTAATATTTATCTCTACTAATCACAAACTTCGTTTTAAAGCAACACCTAATTTGCGATTTCATCTCAAAAAATAACCTAGCAAATAAGTGCGATACCCCCCCCCCAAAAAAAAAAGATATCCTCTGGTAAGGTTAAGTTTTCGGCCGGAATGCTACCTTAAGATTGATCATCTTTAAAGTACACCCACATCAAAAACGCAATACTCATCTTTATTTTAAGGAAAACATCTTATTTGTAAGTTTAGCAAAATATTTTGCTGAAATTTTACAGAATAAGCTTGATTTTTGCGAGTGAATCAGATAGTTAATCTTCCTAAGTGGTATAAATATTTTGATTTAGGAAGAGAAAGTGCGGTTTATTGGTCGACGGAAAGAACTTGATACTCTTGCTAAATTACTTACGAGAGATAATGCGATAGCTGTTATCTATGGGCGTCGTAGAGTCGGGAAAAGTTCATTAATAAGAGAATTTCTAAAAAAGCGTGAAGCTTTATACTTTGAAGGAGTGGAAGGCTTACCTAAGCGGCAACAATTAAATAATTTTATACTTCAATTAAATCATCAGACGGGTAATTCTTTTAAAAATGTTCAAAGTTGGTCGGAAGCATTTTTAAAGTTGGAGCCGATTTTAAAAAGCCGACCGGCCTGGATTGTTTTAGATGAATTTCAGTGGATGGGTAATTATCGATCGGAAATCGTTGCGGAATTAAAGATGATTTGGGATCAGTATTTATCCCAAATGGCAAACGTATCAATGATCCTGTGCGGCTCTATTGCATCATTTATGACAACAAATGTAGTCAAATCAAAAGCTATGTACGGAAGGAGTGATGCTGTAGTACATCTGAAAGAGTTCAAATTGAAAGAGAGTCGGAAAATGCTGAAATCGTATGGTTTTCAAGAATTAATTGATGCCCAGATGATTCTTGGAGGTATACCTAAATATTTGGAACTGCTTTCCGGCTATCCATCTCTATATTTGGCTCTGAATGATTTGGCGTTTACTGAAACCGGCTATTTTGTTGAGGAATTTGACAGGATTTTTGTCAGTCATTTTGCAAAAAATGATGATTATTTGAAGATAATTGATGCTCTGGCAAAACATCCTTATGGTTTATTCCGAAAAGAGCTTGTAAAAATGGCAAAAATTGATTCCGGCGGAGGTCTGTCAAACCATATAATGAACCTGGAATCCGCAGGTTTTATCAGGTCAGTACATCCAATTGATAAATCAATAAACTCCCGAATTATAAAATATTATATTTCGGACGCTTATCTTCGCTTTTACTATTCATTCATAAAACCCAATTTGGAGCAGATAAAAAATGGGCGCAAATTAGATTTTAACTCTTTAACCCAAAAATCATATTTTTTGAGCTGGCGGGGCAAAGCTTTTGAAAATGTATGTGTCCAGCATGCGGATAAAATTGCTGAAATTCTCGGGTTTTCAGGAATCAACTACCGGGTCGGGCCATATTTCAGAGCTCCACAACGAGATAAGCCTGGAGTTCAAATTGATTTAATATTTGATCGAGACGACAATGTATTGACATTGTGTGAAATGAAATCAAGCAAACCTCCAATCTCTATAAAAGTAGAGGAAGAGATCAATTGTAAGGTTGAAATTCTACAGCAACAATATCCCAGATATACTATTCAACCCGTTCTTATATACGATGGAACTATTTCTCAAGAGCTCAATAACACACCCTATATATTTAAAAAAATCAATGTCAAAGATCTTGTCTGAAGACCCTTTTATTGCCATCGGCCAGTTTGGGTAACTATTCAGGTTTCGTTTTCGAACTGTTCCGGCTCGCAAGAGATCTTGTGATCAATCTTTTATGTAAGGTGGGCGGGTAAAAAATGTCAACACCCGCATGCATGGGTTATAGCATATGGCGAATAATATGAAAATGTACGATACTCCAATAGCGCAATCTGCCGAAAAACTCTCCTCCCTTAAAGCGGCTATAGCCAGTGTCGTTGTCGGTCAGGAAGAGCTTTTAGAGATTATGATTTTTACGTTGCTGGCGCGTGGGCACATTCTTCTGGAAGGGGTTCCGGGGGTGGCGAAAAGTCTTGTCGTTGAGACCTTTGCCAAGGTTTTCGGTGGGAGTTTTAATCGTTTTCAGTTTACTCCCGATAAAATGCCCGGAGATATTCTTGGCAGTATGGTTTTCAAAACCAAGGAAGAGCTTTTCAGCTATCGAAAAGGGCCGATCTTCTGTAATTTTTTTCTCGCTGATGAGATCAATCGGGCTTCACCAAAAGTGCAGTCGGCTCTGCTTCAGGCGATGCAGGAGCGCGAAGTAAGCGTTGAAGATAAACATTTCCCGGTGCCGCAACCATTTATGGTGCTGGCCACCCAGAATCCTATCGAACAGGTTGGTACTTATCCTCTGGCGGAAGCCCAGATCGACCGTTTTATGGTTAAATTCAAGGTCGAATATCTTAGTCGTGACGATGAATTGCTGCTTTTACAGCGTAAAAACGGTGATTTTGATCAGCGGGTCGAAAAACTTGCCTCCCATTTCTCGCCGGCTGAGATTGTGACCCTGCAAGATCTGGTGCATGATCTGATCAAGGTTTCGGATACGGTCATGCAATATATCCTCAATCTCTGTCTCGCCAGCCGGCCGCAGCCGTTCGGTGAGAAAGGTTTTTTGGCCGGGGTTCACGATTATCTCAGACTCGGTGCCTCACCACGAGCCCCGGAGTCGCTTCTGGCCCTGGCCAAGGCGCGGGCTTTTTGTCAGGGCCGTGATTATGTTGATTTTTCCGATGTCGAAAAATTGTTGCCCCACGTTCTGCGCCACCGTCTTTTGCTCAATAGTCGAGCCTTGACCGAAAACCTGATGCCGGAGGTTTTAATCGAGAGATTATTGGGGATTGTTAAAGCCTATTAGATTTTGCCAATGACTTCTCCTGAGAGAAAACAATCAACAAATGCTCTCCTCTCGAAAAAAGAGCTTCTCGACATTGTTGTCAATGAGCGGGTCGATGGATTTCTGCCTGGGGAGTGGGAGAGTCGTAAGCCGGGTAGTGGTTATGAGTTTGATGGTTTAAGGGAGATGCAGACAGGCGATCTGTCAAGTCGGATTGATTGGGCCGCCCGAGCCCGCACTGGAAAGCTTTACGTCCGCGAATTCCTGGCTGAAAGTCACTATAACCTGATGTTGGTCTACGATCTCAGTGCTTCCATGGCTTGGGGCCGCAAAATTCTCTTAGCCGATAATATTGCCGTCTCACTGGCCTGGTCGGCGCTGGCCGCCAACAATAACTGTGGTCTTCTGCTTTGGGCCGAAGGGCCGATCTTTTATCTGCCGCCGAAAACCGGTCTCGAGCATTTTGTCGCTCTGGTCACGGCTTTGACCGCTCATCAACCCCAACTTAAATCATCTTTTTCTCTAGCCGCCGCCATGGGCTATTTAAAAAATCTGCCATTTCAGAGCCTGACGTTTCTGCTTTCTGATCTCTTAGATCCCCTGGATGAGGCTGACCTGATGCTTGCAGGGCATGAAATCAAAGTCCTGCAACTCCTCGAAGAGGTCGAAAAAGAGCTGCCCCGAGGGCTTTCCGGTTTGCTCAACTGCATCAATCCGGAAACCGGGGTTGATTGTCTGATTGATCTTGCTCAGTGGCGCACTTACAATCGTCGCATGACCACGTTTCTGCAACAAATAGAGGAAAAATTACAACGTGCCGGAGTCGCCTCAACCGTCATCACCCCAGCCGATAGTTTTGTTGATAAGATCAATGATTTGATGGTGCCGAGACAAGTGTCGGGAAGTTTATATCAGTAATGAGCAGATCTCTAAAAAATATTCTCTGGACTCTATTATTCCTCATCTCTCTCTTATACCCATTTTCGACCTTAGCTCAGAATACTGCTAATCCTGCCGGAAAAGTAAGCCTCTATTGCCCGCTTAATGGTGGACGAATTGGTGATCCGATCTCTTTTGTCTTGCTGGTGGAGCTAACCGATTCGGCGGTTCTCGAACCCAGTTCTTTAAGTCGTCTTGAGATGCGGCTGGTAGGGGGTAATGGTCAAAATTTGCAAAAAGAGTTTTTTGAATTTGAGTTTGCTCCTTTCGACCATCTCATATTGGCGGCCAGGAAAAGTTTTACGATCAAAGGGATTATGCGGTTTTACGCGCCGGGCGATTATCGTCTGGCGCCGCTCTCTCTGGTTTGTCGATTGTCGGATAGTACCGATGATAGAACGCGAGATAGAACGGAGGATAGCCCCGCTAAACTTGTAACCGGCACGATTGAGAGCAACTCTATTGCGGTTCGGATTGCCGGACTGCATCCTGACAGCGAACCCTCTCCGGCTCTGATCATCCCGAAAAAGGAGCCTCGGTTCACATCCACCGGTCTTGATGGTTGGCAGACCCGATCCCGGCTCTATTACATTACCCTCATCTTTTCTCTATTGTTGGCGCTCTTTTTCGGGGTCGTCTGTTATCTGCGCCGCAAAAAGGCTCCCGCTCCCGAATTAAAGGGTGAAAGCGGGCGGATAAAAGAGCTGGCCGAAGCTTTGAGCTCGACTCTAAAACAGGAGAAAGTCGAAAACCACTGGTGCTATCTGGTTGATTTTGATCATCTTTTACGAAGCTTCTTGCTCGCCGAATTAAAGTTGCCGGGGGTTTTGGTTGGCGGTTGCGGGGCCACTTTCATGGAGCATATATTGCCGACTCTCGATCCCCGGATGGCGGCCCGTCTGCAACTTCTTTGGTCGGATATAGATCGAATTGTCGCTTTAGAGATCGAAGAATGTCAGGAGTTTGCCGAGTTGTGCCATGATTTGCGAGCTTGGTTGCGGGAATATGCCGACAAAAAAGGGGCTCGTTATGGGTTTTGAGTATCCTTTAGCCCTGCTCCTGGTCTTGCCCTTGTTCTGGTTTGGGCAGCGATCGAGAAAATTGCCGGCGGTCGATTTTGCTCCCGCCGTTATCTTTGCTCAAGATTTGAAGCCTGGTTGGTGGCAGCTCAATCTGCCC
>JAYEGS010000250.1:0-11579 GCA_034659215.1 Pseudomonadota bacterium
CTCACGTAGCCTGTGCGGCCTGTTACCTGGTTTTCACGGTTGACCCGCCACCTGTGCCGGTTAAACCGGTTGACATTACACCATGGTTGCCGCTGCTCTTGAGTGGTAAGTAATTTTCAAAGTAACTATTCAGCTAACCCGCAGATTCAGGGGACACAATCCCGATTTTCTTAGGAAAATCAGGTTATGTCCCCAGAATTTGCTGAATTACATCAATATTCGGTGCTTTTTTGCTTGTGCTGAATAGTTACTTTTCAAAAAAAGGGAGGGGGTATGATGGTTGGATCTGAAAGACGTGGTCGGGTAAAATTTATGGCTTATTGGTTGGGGGTTGTCTTCTTGATGACCTTTCTCGTAAAGCCCGTCGTTTTTGCTGACTCTAATTGGTATACCTGTACGGTTGATCTGGCTGGTCCGGGGAAAGTTGAAACTTTTGTTGCGCTTACTGATCAGGCCGAAATGCCCGCTTTTGTCAGTAAGTGGTTTCTGTTTCCGCCGGAGCGGTTTCGGGAGATGCTGGCAGTAGCCCTGACGGCGATCAATAGTGATAAAAAGGTTGTGGTTGTGGTCGACCCGGAGAGTGGGACTTATCCGGTGATATCAGATATCTTTTTACAAGCTAAATAGTTAGCATTTTTAAACCATTGTAACTATTCAGCTAACCCGTAAATTCAGGGGACACAATCCCGATTTCCTTCGGAGAATCAGGTTATGTCCCCAGAATTCACTGAAATTCATCAAAATCAGGAGCTTTTCTACTTACGCTGCATAGTTACAAACCCTTCTATTCATTTTTGTAGGCGGCCCGCAAGGCTCCCCAATGGCGTCCCTGGACGGTGATTGGGGCCGAAATGTCCTTCATCATGGCGAATTTTCCGCCGCCCATATCCCGACGGTAGGCCTGGAGAAGAAAATCTTCAGTGTTACGTCCTGAGGCGAGTCCGACGCGGTCATCAAACATCCGTTTATTACGACAGTTGGCCGCATTCCAGGCCGGATCGTTAGCTCGTTGGGGTTGTGAGTATTTGCGGTTGTGAACCGGCAGGTAGCCATTTGTATCAACTGCGGCGGCAAAGATCAGAGCTGGTTCCTTTTCGATCAGGGCTTCCTGGTAACGGGGCAGAATAGTTTCAAGAAAACTGGTGCCTCGGGTTGAAAATTGCTGCGGGTCGGTGTTGGGGAGGGGTTGGTAATCCTGGTCAAAAAGATCATTGTTGCGAATTCGTCCCTCTTCAACGGCCTGGGTCAAAATTTTGCTGATCTCTTCGGCGGTTTGCATAACTTCCCTGATAAAGTGGCTGTCGCTGGTTTCGACACCGAGCTGGTTGGTGGTATGGATTAAACCTTCGCCAAAATCCCGCAAACGATTTAACTGTTCGCGTGAGGAGTTGATATTGCTACGGCTATTTTCCAGACTTTGATCCAGAGTGGTTAGGCCTTCGGCGACCAAGGTTACACTCTCGGTGATGTTTTGTGTGTTATTGCCGATATCATCAAGTTCTGCGTTAACTCGGGTAACGGCCTCGGAAACCATTTCCAATGCGGCTCCGATCTCCCGGGTACCTTCCTGAGCCTGGACTGAATCCTTGTTGCCGCGCTCACTTTCACTTTGTAGTTGTTTTACCTGGGTGTCGAGGTTGTCAAGGGTTTCGTCAATTTGTTTGGTCGCCTGAGCGGTTTGGCTGGCCAGGGTTTTGACTTCACTCGCAACTACGGCAAAACCGCGGCCTGCCTCTCCGGCCCGGGCCGCTTCAATGGTAGCATTAAGAGCTAAAAGGTTAGTCTGGCTGGCAATCGCTCTGATCTTCTGAGCAGCCCGGCGCACTTCGCTCAAGGCCTGAACCAGATCCTCAAGAGAGCTGGTAATCGATTGTACGGAGCCGGCTAGAGCATCAATTTGGCCTAAAGAGGTTTCGACCTGATTGCGGGAGTTTTGCAGATCCTGATTGGCGCTGTTGGCAACCTCGATGCCGGCCGTAATCGCACTGTTGATAGCCTCCGTATTATCTTCCATGATGGTCGTAGCTTGGCGCAGGTTTGCAAATTCACCAGCTTGCTGCTCGGTCTGTTCGCCGATGCTGTCGACCTCACCGGCAATGTCGGCAATTTCAATGACCATCTTGCCGGCATCATCGGCAACCTGTTTGATGCGTTGTTCGATCTCTGGAGGAAACTGATGTTTTACTAGGTTGTTGTTGTCGGTCATATCCAAGCCTCCATAGGGGCAATTGTGAGCGGCTCAAACGAGGTGTGAAAAACTCTTGTTTTATTTGGGGTTGTGAATTAGTCCTTTCCAGTTAAGACATTGGGTGGGCTTTTGTCAAGTTTTAGTTGTAAAATATTGACAAGTTTAAGGGTTGAATGATATTGCAATCAGCAATCCAAACATTTTTATAACGTTTTTATCGGGACTTTAACGAGATTGTTTCAGGTATGAAAAATCCATTTTTTTCTGGTTTTGGCAAGCTTTTTTCCCCTCTTCTTCGACATCTGGGGATTCGAGGTAAGCTGATTACCATTTTTTTGTTGATCAAGGTTATTCCTCTTATGCTGTTGGCTTGGCTGGCTATGGCTGAGATTGGTGGTTTAGGGGAGAAAGTCGGGCAACAGTCAACTGAGCTGTTGGCTGATACCCAGAGACTGGTGGTGCAGATCAGTGATCTTGCCAGCGAAAATTCAATTGCCGCTCTGGATCTGAAGTCGCGAGAGAGTATTGAGCGTTTAACCTCGATTACAGCTCAGGCGGTTGCTGATTTTCTTTATGAACGGGATGAGGATATCCTGCGGGCTGCCCAATTGGAACCGGATTTTAAAAACTTTAGCGATTTTTTAGAATTTCGCCGGCGTCCGGTAGTCTAT
This sequence comes from Pseudomonadota bacterium, assembly GCA_034659215.1. GTDB lineage: Bacteria > Desulfobacterota > Anaeroferrophillalia > Anaeroferrophillales > Tharpellaceae > Tharpella. The sequence continues at coordinate 2,860 of JAYEGS010000250.1, forward strand.
CATGAACCTTGGCAGTTGAATCGCGAAGGCGATGCCTGGATTACTTCCGGTGAAGCGCTTGAACAGCCTTCGGTTTGGCCGGAAAATTGTGATAATCGCAAGGCTTTCCATTACCGATATCCAGAGTCGACGGATTTGGAGGAAGATAAACCTCTCTATCTCGAGATGACCTTTGTTGATCTCAACGGGCAGGAGAGATATAAAGTTACGACCTCCGATCTGCTTCCGAAAGATCTTCGTAATATCGCAGAAAAAGAGAATACCTGGTGTCGGGCTGAGACCTATTTTGCCCAACTGAAAAAACTAAAACCCGGAGAGATCTATGTTTCCGAAGTTATCGGTCCCTATCTGCCGGCTCCTTTAATTGGGCTTTATACGAAAACTCGGTGCTTGCAAAAAGATATTCCTTTTGCACCTGAAGAATCGGCTTATGCCGGTAAAGAAAATCCCTTGGGCCGTCGTTTCCAGGGTTTGGTTCGTTGGGCCGCTCCGGTTGTAAAGGAAGATAGGGTGATAGGCTATGTGACGTTGGCCTTAGATCATACCCACATTATGGAGTTTACTGATCATCTGGTACCGACCGAAGAGCGCTTTTTACCGATTTCTGACGCGGCTTCCGGTAACTATGCTTTTATGTGGGATTATCTTGGCCGCAACATCTCCCATCCCCGTGACTATTTTATCGTAGGTTACAATCCTGATACCGGTCAACCGGCGATTCCCTGGCTTGATCAGGAGACCTATGATGATTGGCAGGCGAGCTGCCTCTCTTTTGCGGAGTTTCAGAAAACAGCTCCTGTTTTCCATCAGCAGTCTCTTAAAAAGAAACCGGCTTTGCCCTTGATTAAAGCGGGCAGTTTGGGGCTTGATGGCCGTTATCTCAATTTTGCGCCGCAATGTGGCGGCTGGCATAATCTGACCCGTCATGGCGGTTCCGGATCCTTTGTTATTTACTGGAGTAACCTCTGGAAATTGACCACGGCGGCAGCGATTCCCTATTACACCGGTCTTTATAAGGAGAGTCCCCGAGGTTTTGGCTATGTGACGATCGGTGCAAATGTCCATGAATTTCATCGTTCGGCCAATGAAACTGCGGCCCAGCTTAAATCACTTGAGAAAGATTACGAAGTCCGCCTCGGACGCAAAAACCGGGAAACGAGAAATTTTCTGGCGGCCTCTTTGAAAGAGACTGTGAGTAATCTGACACTAGCAACCTTTGTCATGATTGTTTTAGTGATCTTCATTGCCGTCTGGATGGCCTCGTTACTGACCGCCAGAATAACCTCTATGATCAATGGTATCAAGCGTTTTCAGAAGGGTGATCTGCAGTATCGTCTGGCCGTCAAAGGTGATGATGAGATGGCCGGGTTGGCTAAGGCTTACAATGAGATGTCGGAGGCCTTAAGCGAGTCGATGGACGAGCTCCATGAAGCTCGTCATAAGGCGGAAGAGTCGGATCGGATCAAAAGTCTTTTTCTGGCTAATATGTCGCATGAAATTCGCACACCGCTCAATGGAATTATGGGTTTAAGCAGTCTCCTGCTTAATACTGAACTCAACCAGGATCAGAAGAAGCATCTTAAAACCTTGAAGATTTCCGCCGACAGTCTTCTGGTCGTGATTGATGATATCCTCGATTTCTCGAAGATGGAAGCCGGTAAAATGGAGCTCATCAAAGTTCCTTTTAATCTCCAGGAAATCATCGACAGTGTCCTGCAGATGTTTTTTTTGAAGGCCGGGGAGAAAGGTCTACTGCTTGATTGTGCAGTCGATTTAGAGGTTGCGGGAAAAGTGATCGGTGACCCAAACCGTTTGCAGCAGATTATTGTAAATCTAGTCAATAATGCCATTAAGTTTACGGAAAAGGGGGCTATTTTGATCACGGTAGAGGTTGTTGAGAAGGTATTGGGTGGAGATAACGTGGCCCTCAAATTTTCGATTATCGATAGTGGGATTGGTATTGCGCCGGAAAAACAGTTATCTATCTTTGAAGCCTTCAAACAGGCCGATCTTTCTCACGCCCGGAACTACGGTGGTAGCGGTCTGGGTTTGGCCATCTCCTCTGATCTGGTCAAGTTGATGGGGGGTGAAATTGGTCTTCTCAGTAATTACGGAGAGGGTTCAACCTTCTGGTTTACGGCTCCCTTCGGGTTGCCCGCAAAAGGTGACCTTGCTATCGCTCCGCAATTTATTCATTCCGGATCTGAGGTGATTTTCAATAATGTCAGGGTCTTACTGGCAGAAGATGAAGAGGTTAATGTCATCGTCGCCAAGGCCATGCTGGAGAAGGCGGGTATCGGTGTCACTGTTGCCGGTGATGGGCATCAGGCTTTGGCTCTTCTTGAACAAGGTGATTTTCACTTGGTCTTCATGGATATCCAGATGCCGGGTATGGATGGTTTTGCCGCCACGGCCAAGTTCAGGCAAAGCGAACTTTCCGGTCATCATCTGCCGGTGATCGCTATGACCGCTCATGCTATGAAGGGCTACCAGGAAAAATGTCTGGTCGCCGGGATGGATGATTATTTGAGTAAGCCCTTTAATGAAGAGCAACTCTATGCCGTACTTAAACGTTGGCTGCCACAGGATGTCGTCAAAACCGCCACCCGCAAAGCCCGAATCGATACCTTAAAACATGATGAACTGCGTCGCTTGCAACGTCCGGGGAGGCCGGATATTTTGCTTAAAATTCTGCATAAATATCTGGACAAGGTCTCTCTCCATAGAGATAATATTGGTCGGGCTATAGATGTTCGGGATGCCGAAAAACTGATGGTTGCGGCCCACACTTTAAAATCAAGCAGTGCCCAGCTTGGAGCCTATTACCTGGCTGAACTCTGTGCTGAGCTTGAGACGCGTGGACGTGAAAATCAGCTCGCCGGTATCAGCCGATGCCGGATAGCATTGGAGCAAGAGCTGGAACTTGTGGTTGAAGCGTTTGAACGGATTGTCAGTAAACAAGGACGGTAAGATTCCTAAGGATTCGCTTAGAAGGATTAATATGCGTAGAAAAATTGGACTTATAAATCTCTTGCGATGGTTGTTTGTGGTCGCGTTGGTCTTGTTGGCCGGGGTTCTCAGCCTTTTTCAGATCAGCGAAAGCTATCGTCAGTTCGGAGAACAGTCGAAAGCTATTCGCGAAAAATTTATCGGCCGCCAGAAGGAGATGGTCAAACGTGAAGTCGAGCGGGTTGTCGAGCGCATCAGTCAGGGTCGTGCGGCCTCTGCCGGCAAAGCCAATAAGATGATTATGGAACGGGTCTATGAAGCCCATGCCATTGCTGAAAATATTTATAACCGGCAGCACGGCGTGAAAAAGAGGGCCGAGGTCGAAGAGCTTATTAAAGAATCTTTACGTCCTATCCGTTTTAACGATGGCAGCGGGTTTTACTTCATCATCGATACTCAAGGCCGCAACGTCATGTGTGCAGCTTCCTGTTTGCTTGAAGGTTGCAATATTTTGGAACACCGTGACCATCAAGGTCGTTACATTATCCGTGAGATGCTGGAGATTGTATCACTGAAAGATGAGGGCTTTTACCACTATTACTGGACGAAACCGGATGAGAGTGGGGTTGATCATCGTAAGCTATCTTTCATCAAACACTTTGAGCCCTATAACTGGATTATCGGCAGCGGCGTCTATTTCTCCGATATTGAAAAAAATCTCCAGCAGGAGCTCCTTGAAGAGATTGGCAAGATTCGTTTTGGCGAACAGAAAAACGGTTATATCTTCGTTGTCTCTTACGATGGGGTGACCTTGATGAATGATACTATGAGGCACTTGATCGGCAAAAATATTTGGGATTTGACTGATCCCAATGGGGTCAAAGTGATTCAGGAAGAGCGTCGAGCGGTGGCAAACCCGGCCGGTGATTTTATCTACTATTCATGGAATAAACCCTCGATCGATAAACCATCTCCGAAAACTTCCTTTATGAAAGGAGTTGACGATTGGCAATGGATGATCGGGGCCGGGGTCTATCTTGATGATTGTGAACGTGAGATTGCTCTTCTCCATGATGATCTAATGCGGGAGTTGAAACAAGTTGTTGCCGGCATTGTCGTTACGACTTTGGTGGTGATTCTGCTTTTTCTTTTTCTCCTGTCGATTGTCAGCCGTTATCTGGCTCGGGACTATGAAATTTTTATGCGCTTTTTCAGCCGGGCCGCCGATTCCGATGAAGAGATTAAGCAGGATGAGCTGAAATTCAAAGAGTTTGATGAACTTTCCGGTTATGCCAACCGGATGTTGAGAGAGAAAATTGAATCTCAGAGCAAACTTGCGGATGAGCATGAACGACTGGAAGTAACCCTTCATTCAATTGGTGATGCGGTTATAACTGCCGACATAGAAGGCCGAGTGCTTATGCTTAATCAGGTTGCCGAAAAGTTGACCGGTTGGCAGCAAGCTTTGGCTCTCGCTCGTCCTGTAAGTGAGATTTTCAGAATTATTAATAAAACGACCAGAGATTCCCGAACCTGTCCGGTTAATGAGGCTCTTGAGAAAAAAGAGATTGTCGAACTGGAAAACCATACCCTGCTGCTCTCCCGGGATGGTTGCGAATATGATGTAGAAGATAGTGCTGCGCCGATTCGGGATAGTAACCGTAAAATTATTGGTGTCGTGCTGGTATTTAGAGATGTTACCGCCAAACTGAAATCCGAGCGTGAAATTCAGCGTAGCCGCCAGCTCGAATCGATCGGTACTTTGGCTGGAGGCATCGCCCATGATTTCAATAATCTGCTGACCGGGATCTTTGGCAATATTTCACTGGCCAAAAATTTTCTTGAAACCGATAATAAGGCCTTCGAATTCCTTGATGCGTCGGAAAAGTCAATCGGTCGGGCCACCGATCTAACGGCTCAACTTTTGACTTTTGCCAAGGGTGGAGCGCCGATGACCAAGGTTCAGGCGATTGATGAAATTATCAAGAAGACAGCTGAATTTTCATTGCGGGGCAGCAAGATTAAATTGCATCTTGATATTGAGCCGGGGTTATGGTCGGCTGAGGTCGACAAGGGGCAGTTGAGTCAGGTGATCTCCAATCTTGTTATAAATGCACAACAGGCGATGCCGGACAAGGGTGGTAATATCTATCTTCGGGCTGAGAATATCCATAATCAGGACACTGAGAAGTTGCTGTCGTCAGCCGAACGGCTGATTAAGATTTCAGTGGAGGATGAAGGTTGCGGCATTCCGTCTCATCTTTATGACAAAATTTTCGATCCCTATTTTACGACCAGAGAGCTTGGTAACGGTTTAGGGTTGGCCACTTGTCACTCAATCATATCGCGACACGACGGCCTTCTGACGTTTACGTCGGAAACCGGTCATGGTTCAGTTTTTACCATCTACCTGCCGGCGGTTGAAAAGGTTGCAATCTTGAAAAAAAGCGAGCCGTTTTTTGAAAAAGTAAAGTTCGCTCACTCTTTGGCTGAAGCCAGGATATTAATAATGGATGATGAACCCCATATTTGTCAACTGCTGGAACAGCTTTTGGAGCGTTTTGGGGCCTTTACTTCGACGGTTGATGATGGGAGCCAGGCGCTAAGTGAATATCAACAGGCCTTTGCGAGGGGAGAACCATACGATCTGGTTATCGTTGATCTGACGATTCCCGGCGGCATGGGCGGCCAGGAGACGGCGGAGAAAATTTTGCAGCTTGATCCCGAGGCCCGGATCGTCGTTTCAAGCGGTTACGCCAACGATCCGGTTATGGCCCGATATCAGGATTACGGATTTAAGGGGCGGGCGATTAAACCCTATCAAATTGCCGAATTAAAGGTGGAGCTGGAGCGGGTTTTGGCGGGTTAAAATCGGGCCGCAATCGGCATGCGGCGACCGCTGCCGAAGGCTTTGCTGGTGACTTTAAGGCCGGGAGGGGCCTGGCGGCGTTTGTATTCATTAAGATTAACTGAAGTGATGATTTCAGAGACCGTCTCCAGAGGAAACTTTTCCTGGTTAGAGATGGTTGTCGCATCAAGTCCTTCATCGATATACAGGGCTAAAACTTTGTCAAGTAGGTCGTAAGGAGGCAGGGAGTCTTGATCTTTTTGGTCGGGGCGGAGTTCGGCTGAAGGTTCCTTACTTAGAGTTGCCGGTGGAATAATAATCTTCTCTTGATTAATATAGTGGGAGAGTGCGTAGACCAGGCCTTTGGGTAGGTCGGAGATCGGGGCTAAACCCCCGCTCATATCGCCGTAGAGGGTGCAGTAGCCGACTGCCATCTCACTCTTGTTACCGGTGGCCAGGAGCAAACGGCCAAATTTATTGGCGATTGCCATCAGGAGATTTCCCCGAATTCGGGCTTGAATATTCTCCTCGGCAAGATCCATCGGTCGTTTTTCAAAAAGTGGTTCCAGCGTATCGAGGTAGTTCTGATAGATCAGGCTGATTGGCATAATGTCAAAACGGATGCCGAGGTTTTCAGCCAAGATGCGCGAGTCTTCAACGCTGCCGCCGGATGAGTAGGGTGAGGGCATGGTAATCCCCCAGACATTGTCGGAGCCTAAAGCCTTGACCGCCAGAGCGCAGGTTAGCGCTGAATCGATACCCCCGGAAAGTCCGATAACCGTCTGTTTAAAACCGCATTTATTAAAATAGTCACTGATCCCGAGAACCAGGGCCTTTTCCAGGTGAGCCATGGAATCGCTAGTAGTTGAAAGCGAAGCGTTAGTGGAAGCTGTTTGTTTGAGCTCATCTGAATCAAGATACAAAATCTCTTCGCTAAACTGAGCCGCTTTGCCGGTCACGTTCCCCTGACAATTTAAAGCCAGACTATTTCCATCAAAGATAAGTTCGTCATTGCCGCCTATCTGGTTGACCATCAGCAGAGGTAGTTTCAGTCGTTGGCTCTGTCGCGCCAGGATCTCTAAGCGCAGTTTCTCTTTGCCGAGATAGTAAGGTGAGGCTGAAAGGTTGATGAGCAGGGTTGCTCCAGCCTGGCTCAATTGGGTCAGAGGATTTTGTTCATAAAGTTGAGGCAAGGGGCCGTCGGTTTCATTCCAAGCATCTTCACAGATCGAAATTCCGATAATTTCTTCGCGAAAAGGGTAGACAAGAACCTTGCTGGCCGGTTCGAAGTAGCGATTTTCATCAAAAACATCGTAGGCCGGCAACAGACTCTTATGTTGCGTAAAGAGCGTTTTACCGTTTTCTATGAGAATGGCACTGTTGTGGAGTTTTTTTCCGTGGGTCAGTTGACAGCGGGTTATAGTTCCCACCAGAATGGCAGTTTTGGGATAGAGTATAGAAAGCTTTTTGAGTTCCTCAAGAGCACTTTCACACTGATTAACAAAAGAGCTGTGATCAAGCAGGTCACGGGGGGGATAACCGCATAAAAAGAGTTCCGGCAGGATCATTAGATCGGCCCCGGCCAGACCGATTTCGGCAAAGTGCAGCTTTAATTTTTCCAGGTTGCCGTTGAGATCTCCCACTGTGGGGTTAAGCTGAGCCAGAGCGATTTTCATGGTTTTTCCTTGTCATCTCATCTTTCCGGAATGTTGGCGTTGACTCCTTCGTAGGCATTGCCGCCGGATTTCAAGTTGTTGTATATGGTAAATGCGGAAATTTCAAGCGGTGAAGTAATGATAACTTTGCCGTCTTTTACCACATTATTATCGATCAAAGCTGAAACCTGCACGCGACGGCTGCCTTTTGCGGGGATTTGATATGCAAATGAGCCATATTGGCTTACACCATCGCTGTTGAAATAGGTCAGGCTGACGGAAGCCGGGCGGTTATCGGGATTGGCAATGAAAATCTCAGTATCCCAAAAGTTATCTTGAGCAATATGGGGAATTACAAATTTTTTTGATAAACTGCCGGAAAATGGGGTTTCAGCTATATAATGTCCGTTTGTTGTGATCCCGGCAAAAGCCAAACCTGATAATGGTTGTGAAGATTGTATCTTAATCCAGCCCTCTTTGTTGAGATTGCTGCCGACCACGAAGGCATCTTGTCCGTTAATTGCGATGACCCGGCTTTCAGTTGCAATCGCATTTCCATGTTTATCATATACTGAGACGCAAACATCGGCCCTGGCCGAGAGACTGTCATTCGCAAGACCTACTCCCGACCACTTTCCAGTCAGGGAGGTAAAATGGGGCAGGTAATAGTTGTACTCTTCACGACAAAGATTGTTATCAAGAATTTCCCAAAACCCTTCTACAATTTCACGGGTCTGGTCTCGATCCTTCAACTCTTCACTGTCCATAATATTGGCGTTTGAGAGAACGGCAATAACCGTTTCATATCCCGGATGGTACCATGCATCACTGTGAAAACCAACCACCGTCCCATTATGGCCAATCCCTTTTTTCTCGTCGATCAGGATGCCGCTGGCATAAGTTACACCTGTTGCTATTTCAAAGCCTGCAAATTGTATATTCTTGACATTTTTGGGGATGATGGTGCCGGCAACCAGTTGTTGCAGCCAGCTTGCCAGATCTTTCGCGGTTGCAGCAATACAGCCCGCCGACCAGACATAGCTCATATCCATGTCCGTCCAGTTCTCATAGAGATCGTCATCGGTTGAGTCAAAATATCCGTTAGCGAAATCATCCGGCATTTCCGGGCTGTAATGGACAAATGTTTTATTGAGTGTCAGAGGGGTTAACAACTTTTCACGTATAAATGCGGCGTAGCTGGTTCCGCTCAATTTCTCAATTAGCATGCCGAGAATAATATAGTTGGTATTGTTGTAAGCGAACTCGGT
>JAYEGS010000251.1:0-11540 GCA_034659215.1 Pseudomonadota bacterium
GTAGAGCTAAAACCTGCTCTTTATGTTCATTATAGCGTTCAAGATTGTGATCATAAGTGCGCAAAAGTTGACGTCTTTCCAGCTCCAGCAGAGAGAGCCAGCAAGCAACCCCGATAAGACCCACCGCCAAAACGCCATAGGCCAGGAGATAGCGGCGCTTAGACCGCCGCCCGGCCGTCACTTCAGGCGATAGAAAATTAAAATCTTCAGCAACCTTAAGAAGCCCGAGGAGATGGGCCAGCGGGCCGATTTGATCAGGGGAAAGCCCGGCAAAAGGTGAAATCTCGGGTAACCTGATATTCAGGCCAACAACATTTAAAGGAAAACGCTCTAACCCTTGAAGAACTGCAGTCCCGGCCAAGAGAAGCAGTTCCGAGGGCGCAGCTTGACGAAATTCTTGCTTGAAAAAGGTCTGGGTCATAGCAATCTCGCGGCCCAGATCGACAATAAAACGTTCGCTCGCAAAACCATCAAGATCATCACCCTCATTCAGACCGAGAGGTACCGAACGAGCAATCTTGACCAGGCCTTCGGGTGAAACCACAACAATTTCAGTTGTCCGCTGAGAGACCCAGGCAACCATAAATGAGTTTGCGGATTCTATCAGAGAGGAGGCCAGTTTAGCCAGACCAGCAGGAAGTGAAGTAATACGCTTGACTTTATTTTTAAAAGGGAGAAGCTCCTGCCAGACCGGCTGAAGCTCCCGCTGAGGAATAGCAATGACGGGGGTACGCTCACGGTCGGCCTCTTCAACCGGCTGCCCATGATAAAATCCGACAACCAAGTCAACTCCACTGCCGACCTTGGCCTGAACACTTTTCTCAACCAGAGCGGGTAGATGTTTCTTCCCCACCTTGGGCAATTCATCCCAGACGTAAAGTGCTGTCGGGAAATCTCCGGCAAAAAAAATCTCGTCGGCCCAACGACAAAGCTCAGGTAAACTTTCCGGACTCACCTCGATTAAAGAACCCAGCGGAACCAGGGCATCACCCTGTTCCTCAATCTTTAAGGCGTGATATTCTTCTCCGAAACGACAGAGAGACAGAAGTTTACGCGCCACACTAGAAACCTTTTAATTAGATTGAAGATCGCGACAAAACTAACAAAACAAAACAGACTATTACGGAAATAACGAAAAAAGTCAATATAATTAAATAGTGCGCGACCGAAAACCGCCAATTTCAAGCAGATTGACTTCATAAATTGAAAAAGCTTGATAAACATGTTATGAGGTGCCGTAAATTCACTACAATACACGGAGTAAAATTTGGATTACCTAACGTTTTTCGGCTTCCATGATGCCCCTTTTCGGCTGCCTCCGGATCCACAATTTTTTTTCCCCAGCCACTCGCATCAGGAAGCCCTCCAGACTCTGCTCTACAGCGTCCGGGCGGGTGAGGGTTTTATCCAGATCACCGGCGACCCCGGTACCGGCAAAACCCTGCTCTTACGAACCATGCTCAAAGAGCTTGGCGACGATGTTCAAACCGCACTAATCTTAAATCCCAACCTCTCCCCCCAGGATCTTTTACGAGTAATTCTTGATGATTTCGCCATTACCAATGACGATGAAGAGATCATCACTCGACCCAAAGATCAGCTGATCCGGCTGCTTCGCGACTTCCTTCTGCAAAAGGCCGAAGAGGGCTGCAAAGCCGTCATCATTGTCGACGAAGCCCAGAACTTGCCCCTGGAAACCATTGAAGAGTTGCGCCTGCTCTCCAACCTGGAGACTGACAAAGAGAAACTTCTCCAGATATTTCTGGTCGGCCAGAGAGAACTCGAAGAAAAAATCGATGCTCCGGGCCTGCGCCAACTCAGCCAGAGAATCACAATCCGCTACTGCCTGATGCCATTCAGCCAGGAAGAGTCGGCAATCTATATTCGCCACCGCCTCAATATTGCCGCCCCCAGCAACCCGGCCATTTTTTCCACCAAGATTCTGGCCCTGATCTATCGTTTCAGTCAGGGAACTCCGCGCCTGATCAATATCATCTGTGAAAGAATCTTGATGGCCGCCTACATCGATGACCAAACAACCATCACCAAGAGTCATTACGATAATGCGCTCCTCAGTATCAAAGGGGAAACAGGCGCCCCAAACCGGCAAAAAAACGAAAAAGAGAAGAGCACTCTACGCAATGGTCTGATTTTCGGCCTTATCCTGATGGTCGCGGCAGGGCTCTTCGTTCTCTGGCAAAACCCGCAAATAAAAGAGCAATTTCTTGTCCTGTTCAAATAAAAGGATTTCACCAATAAAGATGCAGCAGACGACTAATCAATCGCCCCCGATCCTGTCACTTAAAGATTTAAGCAAAACCTACCGGAGCCGGGAAGGTGATGTTAAAGCCCTGGCAGATCTCTCCCTCGACCTGGAAAGAGGTGAAATCATCGGCATTTTAGGCCCCAACGGCGCGGGCAAAACTACTGCCGTCAAACTTATTATGGGGTTTATCAAGGCCAGTAACGGCCATATCATTTTCGATCATAAAGAACTTAAAGCGGCTGAGACCAGGCCACATTTCGGTTATCTACCGGAGAGTTTTCGCCCAAATCCCAACCTGACGGTCAGTGAATATATCACTATGCAATACAATCTGACCCAAAGTGCTGCAGTGAAATCCAGCCGCCGGGAGACAGGCCAAAAAGTTACAGCCTTGCTCAACCAGGTCGGCATGACCTCGTTTTCCGGACGCCGGATTGCCAAACTCTCAAAAGGGATGGGACAAAGAGTCGGGATTGCCCAGGCAATCGCCGGCAATCCTGAACTCCTGATCCTTGACGAACCGACTTCCGGGCTCGACCCAATCGGCAAAAGTGAGGTTATCGACCTTTTGCTGAACCTGAAAAAGGAGGGCAAAACCATCCTCTTCTGCTCCCATATTCTGGCCGAAGTCGAACGTCTCTGTGACCGTATCGGTATTATTGTCGGGGGTAATTTGCGGTTTTTAGGTAAAGTCGATGATTTTCTCGCCCAACATGAAGCCGACAACCTCGATCAAGGTTTCAAACAAGAGGTCAAATGCGCCACATCATAACCATTGCTAAAACCACCCTGATCGAAAGTATCCGAGACCGGGTGTTTGTCGGATTGCTCTTTTTTCTGCTCTTCCTACTCGGATTTTCCGCCTATTTGAGCACCCTCTCTCTCGGCGATGTTGCCCGCATCATTCAAAATAGCGGTATGGCGGGGATGGCCCTGATCTGTCTGCTGGTCACCATCCTTTTCGGCGCTTTCTCACTCTATCGAGAAGAGGAGCGTAATGAGCTCTACGTTCTCCTTAACCGGGTACCGAGACCGGCCTACATCCTCGGTCGTTTCTGCGGCACGGCCATGATCATTGTAATCTTCAGCCTGATCAGCGGCAGTGCTCTTTTTCTCTTAACTCTGCTCTTTGGCGGCGAACCGGCCTTTGGCCTGATCTGGGCGGTGCTTTGGAATATCTGTGAATTTACGCTCTTAGGCGGTGTCGCATTTCTCTTCTACGCTATGGGTATCAGTTTCACGCTAAACGCCATCATGGTAATCGGCATCTTTATTATCGGCCATTCTATGACTGAAGCGGTTGAGAGTTTTATCGCTTTGGGCCGTTTCGGCTCCCCTTTGCATATGCAAAGCGTTAAAATCATCTCCTACCTGATGCCCAATTTTGATCTCTTCGATTTCCGTCTCGAAATTATCCACCATGAACAGCTCCCTCTAGACCTAGTCGGCCTGGCCCTGCTCTACTGGATGTCCTACCTGGCAGCCCTGCTTACCGCCGCTGGATTATGCCTCAAAAATCGGGATCTTTAAAAAAGCATGAAAAAATCTCTCTTACTAACCTTTCTTTTTTACCTGGCTGCTGTCGCTATCAGTTACAGTTCTCAGACCTGGTTTAAAAATCCACTGCGCGACGACCTCCGCCTTGAACCACCCGCCGCGAAAGCGCTGGAGTACTTAAGTCTTGATCATCGCGGCCTTTTAGCCGACATCCTCTTTATCAGAGCCATTCAGCACACCGGCAGCCTGGTCTGGAAACCACTCAATTTCGCCCTCGACAGCCCCTGGAAATATGCGATCATGGATCGGGTCACAAGGCTTGATCCCCGCTATTATAACGCTTATCTCTTTTCCGCCATGGGCCTGATTCAAGATTTCGATGACATCCTTCTCGCCCGCCCCATCCTCGAACGCGGAATTGAAACCTTTCCCGAAAGCTGGGAATTACCCTTTTGGCTCGGCTATGATTTCTATCTCTATCAAAATGATTACGCCACTGCCGGCCACTACCTGCTCATGGCCGCAGAAAAGCCAAATGCCCCAAAAACTTTTTTCGCCCTCCTCTTAAAGACCCTTAATCGACAAGGAGCCTATCACCAAGCCCAAATTCTAATAAGCAAAATGGCCGCCAACCAGCCCCCGGGAAGGACAAAAATAGTCTATGAAAAAAAAGCCGAGCGGTTAAAACATCTTGCCCGACTCCAAGACGCTGCACTACTTTTTGCTGAAAACGAAAAACGACAGATCTATAAATTGGATGAACTACTGCAATCCGGCCTGATAACAGAGATTCCGACCGACCCTTTGGGTCAGAGTTACTACTGGAATGAAAAGCAGAAACGGGTTGTTGCGGGGAAAAAAAACATTACTCAGGATAAAAAATGATATGCAACACAAAAGTTCATCCTCGTGAAGTTTAGCCCTTCAGGGTGCTTCAGAGCGTACTCCATGAGTATCACTCATTCAGATATTGACGCTTGACTCGGGAACTCCAGGCACAAAAGACCTCATACGAAATTGTCCCCAGGGTGGCGGCCAGCTCTTCGGCGCTGATCTCATCATCTCCTTGAGTTCCGAGAATCACCACTTCATCGCCGACTGAGACCCCTGCAATAGCGGTCACATCAACCATCGTCCAGTCCATACAGACCCGGCCGGTAATCGGGGCTCGCTGACCGCGAATCAGGACTTCACCACAACCCGAAAGAGAGCGCCTTAAACCATCGGCATAACCGATCGGCAATAAGGCAATCGTAATCTCTTCCCGAGCCGTATAGGTGCAACCATAACTAACACTTGAGCCCGGTTTAAGTGTTTTAAGCAGGACGATTCCGCTTTTTACGGCCATCACCGGTCGTAAATCAATCTTCTCCCGCAACCCCTCATCGGGATAGGAGCCATAAAGAGCAATCCCGGCCCGAGCCTGATTACAACCGGAAAAATCATACCTGATAATACCGGCGCTGTTAGCCAGGTGAAACGCCAAAGGTTGCGAATCAACCTCTGAAGAACTGGTGCAAATTGCGGCAAAAGCTTGCGCCTGATTCTCGGTATAGCGCCTCTCCCAGGCTTTTTCACCATCGGCTATCGCCAAGTGTGAGAGCAGACCTACCAGATTTAAGCCCGGCAAATCTTTAATTAAAGAGATAAAGGCAAGGGCTTCGCTTTCGGCCACCCCGGCCCGGCTCATACCGGTGTCGATCTTTATTTGCACAGCAACCGTTTTTCCTGCCCGCTGAGCAAAAGCGGAGAGCTGCTGAGCGCTCTCCGGCTCCCAGAGTACCGGCACCATCCCACCGCGTAAAATCAGTGACAGATCTTCTTCGTAAATGGCTCCCAGAATCAAGATGCTCTCTTTGATACCGGAATCTTTGAGCGCTTGGGCTTCATTTACGGTAGCCACGGCAAAACCGGGCACCCCGACCGCAGCCAGACAGGCGGCAATCGGCAACGCCCCGTGACCATAAGCATCGGCCTTAATTACCGGAATCACCGCCACATTCAGGCCGGCACAGGTTTGCAACGCGGCATAGTTATGCACCAATGCGGCAAGATCAATTTCGGCAACTGTCGGACGTTTAATAAACATGATAATTTTACTCAAGAACCCGGCGAAAATAGTTAATGACCGGTTGCAGGCCCTCTCTAAGCTGCACTTTCGGCGTCCAGTCAAGCAAACTTTTGGCCTTAGAGATATCCGGACGGCGCTGTATCGGATCATCTTCGGGCAGCGGCAGATGGGTTATTTCGGCTTGACTATCGGTCAATTCCAGAACCAGCTCAGCCAGTTCCAACATCGTAAACTCACAAGGATTACCAAGATTGACCGGCCCCGTAAAGTGATCAGATTCCATCAGCCGGTAGAGAGCTGCCACCAGATCATCGACATAACAGAAAGAGCGGGTTTGCAGACCATCACCGTAAATCGTCAGATCTTCACCACGCAGAGCCTGAACAATAAAATTACTGACCACCCGACCATCATCAACCAGCATATTCGGGCCGTAGGTATTGAAAATCCGCGCTATTCTGATATCAACCCGGTTCTGACGATGGTAGTCCATCATCAGAGTTTCGGCCACCCTTTTACCCTCATCATAACAGCTACGTATACCAATCGGGTTGACATGCCCCCAATAGCTCTCGGTTTGCGGATGAACTAAAGGGTCACCGTAAACCTCCGAGGTCGAAGCCTGTAAAATCCGGGCCTTAACCCTTTTGGCCAACCCCAGCATATTGATGACACCCATAACATTGGTCTTGACCGTTTTTACCGGATTATACTGATAATGAACCGGCGAAGCCGGGCAGGCAAGATTGTAGATCCGATCAACTTCCAAAAGAATCGGCTCAGTAACATCATGACGGATCAACTCAAAATCGTGGCGGTCAACCAGCTCATCAATATTGCTTTTTCGACCGGTAAAAAAATTATCCAGACAGAGAACTTCATGCCCCTGGGACAGCAAGTAGCGACAAAGATGACTACCAATAAAACCGGCCCCACCGGTCACCAAAACTCTTTTTCCCATAGTTAATTTGCTCCTGTGTGGCCAAAGCCGCCGCTCCCACGCTTACTATCCTCAAGATTTTCAACCAGATTCCAATCACAACGTGAAACCGGGGCGACAATCATTTGGGCAATACGCTCGCCATCACTGATAATAAAGTCGGTTTCGCCATGATTAATCATGATCACGGAAATTTCTCCCCGATAATCAGCATCAATGGTTCCCGGAGAGTTTACCAAAGTAACCCCATGCTTTAGCGCAAGACCACTGCGCGGCCTCACCTGGGCCTCATAACCTGACGGCAGAGCGATCGCAATTCCGGTCGGCACCATCACCCGCCGGCCCGACGATAAAACCAGATCATCGTCAAGTACGGCATAAAGATCCATCCCGGCTGCCTGTTCCGTCATATAAAGCGGCAGACGGGCCTCAGGCCGACAACGGATAATTTTTACTTCAATCTCATTTTTCATAAATCTCTATTTCCATAATAAATACAAATCCTTCACATATTGCGAAAAACATCAACATCCTGACTCCGGCCCAGAACTACCAAACGATCACCGGCCTGAACAATTTCATCCGGCCCGGGAACCAATTGGCGAAATTGCTGAACCTCGCCCTCTTTTTGTTCACGACGCTTAAACATCATCACCTGCAGGCCCAAACGGGAACGAACATCCAGAGATTTAAGGCTCTGTCCGACAAACGTCACCGGAGCCTGAACTTCAGCCATCACATAGCCATCTAAAAGATCAATCTCTTCAACTTTATCTAAAACCTGTACCGAGGATGAGATCTCGGCCCCGAGGCTGCGTTTAACAATTTCCCGGTTATAGGCTTCGGTAACCTCCCGCTGCCGGATAGCCCCGACCAGCTCACCACTGTCCGGATCCAGAATCGGCAGTTCGCGGTGATCAGTATGACCAAAGAGTTTCATCACCTGATCAAGATCACTGTTCATAGTGACCGACGGCACCCCGGTAGTCGCCAGATCAGCCGCAATCAGCAGGTCGCTGAGATCATCCTGGTCAAGAATCGCCTGGCGTACCTCCTGCAAAGAGACCACGCCAAAAAACTTTTGTTGCTCATTAACCAGATAGTAAGAAGCGTTAGGATAATTGACCACCAATTCCAACAATTGACGAAAACCGAGACCCGGAGCGATAGTTTTGGGTTTCTCTTCGCAGAAATCGGCAACCTTCAAAGAGCGCAGCACATTAAGTTCCCGACCGCGAAAAAGATCAACCCCGCGCCGCACCAATTTTATCGTATAGATCGACTCCTTCTTCAATTTGGTCGTCAACAGGGTGGCGATAATCGTCGAGATCATCAAGGGCAGAATAATCTTATAATCATTGGTCATTTCAAAAATGATCAGGATTGCCGTGATCGGCGCATGGGTCGCACCGGCCACTACCGCCCCCATGCCAACCATGGCATAGGCCCCGGAGGAGGCCGACATAGTCGGCATCAACTTATGGACCAAAGCGCCAAAGAAACCACCGGTCATCGTCCCGATAAAAAGGGATGGCGCAAAAATACCGCCGGAGCCCCCCGAACCAAGACTTAAACTGGTCGCTATAATTTTAGCGAAAACCAGGCCCAGCATCAGCACCCATGAAAGCTGTCCGAGCAGAGCCAGATTCATGCTGTTGTAGCCCACCCCATAGACCCCCGGAGCTAGAAGTCCGAAACAACCAAGCAAAAAGCCTCCGATAACGGTTTTAACGACTCCGGGAAGTTTGAGATGATCATCAAAAAAATCTTCAGAAAAACATAAGACCTGAGTAAAGAGCAGAGCTACCAGACCCGACAGCAACCCTAAAATGGCATACGGAATCAGTTCAACAGGACTGACCAGATGGTAAGCCGGCACCTCGAAAGCTGGAAAATTGCCAAGAAAATGACGGGATACCACAGTCGCCATCACCGAAGAGATAACAATCGGACTAAACTGGGCAACCCCGAAATCGGCCAGGATAATCTCAACACTGAAAAGGGCTCCGGCCATCGGCGCATTAAAAGCAGCAGCGATACCTGCCGCCGCACCACAGGCAACAAAAACCTTAGTTCGCTGAGCATTGACTTTAAGAAACTGCCCCACCGTCGAACCGATTGAGGAGCCGATCTGAATGACCGGCCCTTCGCGGCCGACCGAACCGCCCGACGCGATACAGATCGATGAAGCAAAGAGCTTGGCCACAGCCACACGAGGGCGAATCCGACCATCACGTAAAGCTATCGCTTCCATTACTTCCGGCACCCCGTGACCTTTGGCTTCAGGAGCAAAAAAGTAGACAATCAAACCGACTAAAAAAGCGCCACCGGTAGGTATAACAATTTTCAGATAGAAAGGAACCTGTTTAAGGTACTCAAGATCAAGATTACCAGTACCCCAGAAAAGCTGGCTGAAAAATTTAATCAGATATTGAATACCAACGGCGCCAAGACCACCCAGAACTCCGATGACAACGGCAACAATCACCATAAAGATATGTTCTGTGGAACGGAACTGGGCCATCGATTCATTAAAAATAGTAATTAATTTTTTATACACGTAAAAACCAATCCATTTTTATCAGAAGACTATCCGATTATTTTTAAATTCACTAATCATAACAAGAATCTTCCGCCAGTCGGAAACTTCTACCCCACAGGCATATTTATCGTTACGAAACCAAGTCAACTGACGTTTGGCGTAACGACGGGTGGCCTGTTTGATGTCGGCAACCGCCTGATCCAAGGGAATACGACCTGCAAGATAGTCGTTTATCTGCCGATAACCGATACTCTTTAAAGGCTTAAGCTCAGCGCCGAAACCTTTTTCAAGCAGCCCTTTAACCTCATCGACCAACCCCTTTTCCAACATAACCTCAACCCGTTGATTAATCCTTTGATAGAGCTGCTCGCGCTCAAGATCAAGGAAAATATGAAGAAAACGATAACGCGGGTTTAAAAATTGATGCTGCTCCTGAAAATGGGCCAGACTTTTTCCCGTACTCAAAATAGTTTCCAATGCCCGCATGACCCGGGTTCGATCCCGTGGCGCCAGACGGGCCGCCATCGGCGCATCATAGCGGGCAAGTTCAGCATGCAAGGCCTCGCTGCCCTCCCGAGCCAGACGACCCTCCAGTTCAGCCCGAACCCCGGCGTCAATGTCGGGCATTGGACAAAGGCCAAAAAGCAGAGCCCGAAGATAGAGACCGGTTCCGCCAACGACCAGAGGCAGACGCCCCCGTGAACGGATTTCGGCAATCACGGCATCGGCCCGAACCTGAAAATCGGTCGCATTAAAAGGCTGATCCGGGTCAAGGATATCAAAAAGATGGTGCGGCACCAAACTTCGTTCCTCAAGATCCGGTTTGGCCGTACCGATATCAAGGTAACGATAGACCTGCAAAGAATCTCCGTTGACGATCTCGGCCCGGCACTCTCGCGCCACTTCCAGTGCAACCGCACTCTTGCCAACCGCAGTCGGCCCGGAGAGCAAAACTATTTCCGGTAACCGGGAATGATTTTCCACGATTCTAAGCACCTATAAAATCTAATAATCCAACCACTCAATCTCTACTTCGCTGCCGGCCCGAGCGCCCTCGGTACCTCCTGGCTGCATCACCAGACAGTTACCCAGAACCATCGAATTAAGAATACCGGAGCCCTGAGCCCCGGTTAGTTTTACCGTCAAGCGCCCTTCTTTATCGCACTCGGCAACGCCGCGCGCATAATGACGCCGGTTACCGGGAGCCGACATATCTTCGAGAACAATCGCCCTCTCTTTAGACAAAAGGAGATCGGAATCAGACCAGCCCGCCAGTTTTTTCATCAGCGGGCGCACAAATTGTTCAAAAGAGACCATGGTTGAAACCGGGTTACCGGGCAGGCCGATCACAGGTTTATCGGCAATCAAACTATAAAGAAGCGGTTTCCCGGGCTTCATCCGTATCTGCCAGAAGCGAACTTGGGCCTGCGGCAGATCCCGAATAACATCCTGCAAAAAATCGTAATCCCCCATTGAAACGCCGCCTGAAGTCAAAACCAGATCGTTACCGGCTACGGCCTCAAGCAAAGCTTTTCGAATAACTGCCGGTTCGTCCCGGGTAATCGGAAAAATCTGGGGCACGCCACCAGCCTGCTGAACCAGAGCCGCCATCGAAAAACTATTACTATTACGAATCTGCCCCGGCCCGGGCTCTTGATGGAAGTCAACAATCTCATCACCGGTCGCCAGCACCGCGACCCGAGGTCTGCGCACCACGGCAACATACGGCATCCCGACCGCCGCCAGCATGCCGACCGCCGCCGGGGTAATCCGACTCCCGATCTTAAGCACCGTTTCACCTTTTCTAACATCCTCGCCGGCCCGCCGAATATCATTACCCAAACGCACCGAATCGTGCAAAATAATCGCCTCATCAAGTTCGTCAACCAACTCCCGACGAACCACCGCATCAACCCCGGCCGGCAACGGGGCTCCGGTCATAATCCGTACCGCCTGACCGGCTTCGAGCTGGCCCGGCCAGAGTGAACCAGCCGGAATATCAGCAATCACCGGCATTCGCAAAGGTTTAGAACGAGCCGCATCACTATCGACAGCCCGCAAACCATAACCGTCCATAGCCGAATTATCCTGGGGCGGAACATCACGATCGGCAATAACTTCTTCGCCAAGAATCCGCCCCAAAGAGGCCAGCAGATCAACCTTTTCAAATGACAAAGGAGCCTTAACATCGCCCAAGATCATCTCCCGAGCCCGCTCCACTTCA
>JAYEGS010000252.1:0-11424 GCA_034659215.1 Pseudomonadota bacterium
CGACGTGATGGTCGTAAAATCTATACTCTTGGCGTCGGCAGCCGGGCTGCCGGTCTGATTCCGATTCGTACCCCCGACGGCAAACAGGTGGTGGGCTACTATAAAGATGAGGCGGGTGATTTTTTGACCACCTCTATGGAGCCGGGAAAGCTCCAGACGATGGCGGCCATTGGCAATGGCGAATTTCGACCCTTGGGCCGGGAGAAGCTGGCCCGAATAATGGTTGAAAAAATGGTCGTAGATCTTAATAAATCGGGTCTCTCTACAGTTAATGAAAACCTGCCTTACGCTCTGTCTCCATGGTTGCTGGCCGCCGCTTTTATGGTTTTCCTGGTCGGAAAATTCACCAATCAAAATTAAACGTAACTATTCAGCGTAATGTACTCTTCAAACTATCTCGATACGGGGACATTGCTCCAGGCGGCGGCTGCCAAGCCGCTTGCCGATCTGAGCTGTGTCCCCCTCGAAGCCGGGCGAAGCCAATGTTCGCACCATTTTTAGTGGGTTTAAGGTGATCACGCTGAACAGTTACGGTGATCCTACATATTTTTGGCGGCCCAGGCGGCGGCCTGTTGACGGCTTTTAACTTTGATTTTGCGAAAGATCCGATAGAGATGGCTACGAACCGTGTGCGGACTCAAGCCCAGTTTTTCGGCTATATCGTCATTGGTATAACCAGCTATAACAATCTGTAAAACTTCACGTTCCCGAAAACTCAACAACGTCTCCTCGGGCTCATTAGACTTTTCAATATTTTCGAGTTTTTTTTGACGACGGAGAGAGGCCAGACATGAACTTAAGAGCTGGCGCGGCAGCCAGATCTCGCCCTGGCGGACAGCCTCAATCCCGCGCACCAGGTTTTCAAGCGGTTCATCATCATAAAAGAGACCCCGAACCCCCAAACTCACCAGATCATCGCCAGTGCTGACTTTCTCCATCACGTTAAAGAGTAGCGGATAAAAATTCGGATGTTCAACTAGATTTGCAGCAGCCAGCAGAGCCAATATCTCAGGATATTTTTTCGCCTGACAATCACAAAACAGCATGATTTTACCCGGCCAATCAACAGCCGGACAAGAAAACTCATCTCGGCTCTCAATATGGGCAACAATTCCGGTCTCCTTATGCAAAAAAACCGCCAGGAGCTCATTCTGCATTTTTCGTGGGCTCAGAATATAGATCAACCAGTTGTCAGTATCTATCGCCATATCAATAATAGTACCAGATCGACTGGTAATCTTCGATCTTCTCACCAATTGCCTTAAGCCTCTCAAGGTAACCCAGAATCGGTACATCCCAGGCCACATAGGAGGCCGGAGCGACTCGGACAATGCCATCCTCCCAAGGGAAGAATTCATAAATTCGCGAGCCATCGGCAGCCAGACCAATCATGTTGCGCTGACGGGTTGAACGAATATAACTTTTACCCTGACCCGGAACATTGAAAACGGCTTCGTCGGTACGCTCGATACCGGGAGAGAGCCGGGCCTCTTCAGTCTGCTCCTGGAGAAGACGGGCAATCGGCACCCGGTAACCGGCCGTCTCCTCTTTACCTTTAGTATTAAAGGAGTAATAGGAGTCAATCCCGATCTGGCGCAGGCGGCGCCGTAAAAAGGCGGCCTCGAAACGACGCGAGACAAAAAAGGTGTAGACCAGTTGATTATAAACCCCGATACCCTGACGCCGAAGCCGATCGACTGCCGCCACGACCTCGGGGGTCAATTCATAAGGATGTTCGATATGAGTTACAACCACAACTTCCCGCTGCCCCGGCAGGCGCAAGGAGCCCAAAAAACCAGCCAGCCGCTCCGTAATCCGCATCGGCATGGTCACCAGGGTTCGGGTTCCGATACGAATGCGCTCAACCGTGGGAACGGCGGCAACCAGACCGACAATTTGCTCAAAAGATTCATCATCCATAGCCAGTGGATCACCACCGGTTATCAAGACTTCGCGAATCGCCGGATGTTCGGCAATCCACTGCACTGCCGCTTCAATCTTATCCGGTGAAGCTAAGGCATCCGCCGCCATGGCGTCTTCTATTTCCCAATTTCGCTGACAATAAACACATATCTGGGGACAGGTATTGAAAGGCTTGAAAATACAGATTGCAGGATAACGCCGGGTAATCAGGTCGATCGGTGAAGTGTCCTCTTCCAACATAAAATCGAGGCCGGAAAAATCGCCGCTTTCAATCCGCGACCCAACTACCTGTTCGACATATTCCGGCGGAGGCAGTACTTGGGCTCTGATCGCCGCATCCCGGCGATCATCGATTTTCACATCAGCCAAAAGCCTATCATCCATCAAAGAAAGATAGTGAGGCGTCACTCCGAAAGGGAGATGGTGGCGCCGAGCCCGGGCTACAGCCTCGGCCTCATCCGGCTTAAGGCCCACGAGTTTAAGCAAGGTATCAGCATCCTGAACAATATGCTGAAGCTGCCAACGCCAGTCATTCCATTGATCATCGTTGGCCCCGAAATATTTTTTAATATGATCCTGGTGCTGCCGGCGACGGCGCACGGTTTCCGGTTGCAAACCATCACTGTAACGAGACATAAAGCTCTCGACCCGGCGTACCATAGCATCAAGTTGCACGGAGCGCAAAAGTGCGGCTTCGCGGCCGCATAAATCGTTTTCACCATGATCGTCATTGATAATAGCATCAGGATATGAGTCACTCCCGCACACCCCTTTAAACAACGAGATAAGCTCGGCGTAAAAGGCCGGCTGCAAATCTTTGCGCTCAATCTCACGAACAACATCGAAAAGCGCCTGCACTACACTGAAACCGGCCTTCTCCTCAGAACGTAAAGAAAAAACCGCGCGCAAGATGGAAGCACACAAAGCGGCCCGTCGCAACAACCCGGAGTCTCTCAAAGAGAGTCGATCCAGCGCCTCCCCTTCAAGATCATCAAGCATAGCAAAGAGATCACGCCGCCATTTTTCCAGACTCTCAGAACTCTTATCACATAAAACAAACAGACCCGGAATCACATCCTGTAATCCGGAAATAGAAAAAGATTCCTGCAATATTCCTCCATCAATCAGCAATAGATAAATTTGGTAACACGCAAAACGCACACTAACGCTATAATATATACTAATATGCCAATTTTGTGAAGTAAAAAACTGTTGGTTTGATAAAAACTGATTGACAACCCTCAGATTTCATTGTAGATGGCGCGTTCACAATTCTGCACGCGGGATTAACTCAGCTGGTAGAGTGTCAGCTTCCCAAGCTGAAAGTCGCGAGTTCGAATCTCGTATCCCGCTCCAGAAAAGCAAAAAGGAGATCCAGAAATGGGTCTCCTTTTTTTATTACCCCCACCTACCCTTTCACCAGGAAATTCTTGCCTCCCAGCAAAAGCTTATCGACAACAAATCAGCAGATGGCACACAGGTTGCAAGACCTCCTTACAGAAAAATAAAATCAATCCAAAAACTTGAAGAATCTTCAACCATAGATATAAATTCGGCCCGCAAACAAGCGAGTTGCTCATTAGATGGAGTGTCAAATCTATGACAATCAACCGCCTTTTTGACAACACCAGTGATGTACTGGTCAAAGCCGCACAGCTTCGTTCGCAAAAGGCCGAAGTCATTGCCGGCAATATTGCCAACCTCGACACCCCCGGCTACCGGGCCAAAAAATTCGAGTTTGCCGAAACCTTGCGCAATGCCGCCGCCAGCCAAACCAACTCCCTGACCATGACAACAACCAATATTAATCATCTGGGGAGATCGGGCAGTATAAATTCGATCCAGGGAAGCATCACGATCAAAGAGAACACCTTGGGCGGCCTCGACCGCAACTCGGTCAACCTGGATCAGGAAATGGCTGAGCAAGCGATTAACAGCAGTGCATACAACCGAGCTATGCAGATGCTCAAAAACAAGATGTCGATCCTTAAAACCGCAATCGTTGAGGGAGGTAAATAAACATGGGCTTTGACAGTATGGTACAAATCAGCGCGGGCGGCATGTCAGCCCAACGCTTCAGGCTCAATGTTATTGCCGGTAACCTGGCCAACCAAAACACAACCAGAACCCCGGAGGGAGGAGCCTACCGACGCCGGGATGTCGTTTTTCAGGCAACCCCGCCGCAACCTGCGGAAAAAACTGCGGGCCCGGCCATAAATCCGGGAATGCAGACTATGTCCGTTGAGGTGGCGGAAGTCATCACCGACCCCTCGCCTCTGGTTAAGAAGTATCAACCCGGCCATCCCGATGCCGACAGTGATGGCTATGTCGCCTACCCCAACATTAACACGTTTGAAGAGATGGTCAACATGCTTTCAGCGACCCGCAGCTATGAGGCCAATGCAACCATAATGAAAAATGCCAAAGAGATGGCCGACAAAACCTTAGAACTGTTAAAATAACCAATCACAACTTTACATAACTAACAACTATTAGATATTAGAGAGTAGAGACATGGCTATTACGACTATTTCAACCAATCCATTTGCCGCCCATCTCAATGAACTTAAGAGAATGTCCCAAGCGGCGCAAGCGGTTTCACAACCAACAACCGGGAACCCGTCAACAAATTTTGCCGGAACTTTGAACCAGGCCCTGCAACAAGTCAACAACCTCCAGATAGAGGCCGACCAAAAGATCACAGCCGTAACCACCGGGCAATCTCAAGATACCTTGGGCGCTGTAGTCGCTCTACAGCGAGCCGATCTCTCAATGCAGCTCCTGGGACAGGTTCGCAGCAAGGCCATGAGAGTCTATGACGAAATCATCAAGATGCCGGTCTAGGAGACTGTTCGAGGATGCTCTTTTTCCCCAGCTCTTCGCACTGCCAGCACTTCCTTCGGTCGTTATTTTTTAATTTAAGGAAAATCTCATGGAACAACTAAAAACTTTACTGGCCTGGTTTAAATCCCGTAGCTCGATCCAGAAAATCGGAGTTCTCGGAGGCGCCGCAGTTCTGGCCATCGGCTTAATCACAGCCGTCACCATTTCGCTCTCAACCGCATATGCACCGCTCTACTACAATCTCCCTTCAGAAGAAGCGGCAAACGTGGTTGACTATCTGCAACGCAACCGGATTCCCTACAAGCTAACCGATTCGGGCCAAACCGTCAAAGTTGCAAAAGATGATGTTTACGAAGTCCGTCTCAAACTAGCCGGCAGCCAAATTATGCGCGGCGGCGTCGGTTTTGAGATCTTCGACAAGACCAATCTCGGGGTTACCGAGTTTGTCCAGACAATCAACTTTCAACGAGCCCTACAGGGAGAACTCGCCAGGACCATCAACGAAATCAAACAGATAGAATCGGCCAGAGTGCATCTGGTCCTGCCGAAAAAGACCCTTTTCACTGAAGACCAACAAGATGCGACCTGTTCGGTTATCCTGAAACTCCATGCCGGAGCCCGCCTGCGGAGCGATCAGGTCGAAGGCATCATGGCTCTGGTGGCCGGCAGTGTTGCCGGGCTTGAGCAGGAGAAGGTCACCGTTATTGACACGTTCGGCACGACTCTTTCGAAAGATCTGGGTACACGACCCGGTCAAAGCCAGGTATCGGTCAACGAGATGAATTTCCGAAAACAGTATGAAAACAGCCTGGAGGAGCGCCTGCAATCGATGCTGGAGCGGGTCGTCGGGCGCCGCAACGTGGTCGTTCGGGTTTCGGCTGATCTCGACTTCAACAAAGTTGAAAAAACTGAAGAGCTCTTCGACCCCGATCAGGTCGCAATCCGCAGCGAACATCGCCAAAATGAAAAAACCGAAAACCAGGATGCTGCGGCCGGAGGCGTCCCCGGGATAAGCAGTAATGTTCCCGGTAAAGATGGCAACCAAACCGCCGGAAGCGGGCGCCGCAACAATGTCAATAAATCTGATGAACTCCGCAACTACGAAATCTCCAAACTCGTCAGCCGTACGGTAATGCCGGTCGGTGCGGTCAGAAAGATCAGTGTTGCAGTCATGGTCGACGGTAGATATGTAAGTGCGGGCAAGGATGAAGAAAAAACCTACAACCCGCGGAGCGAGGCCGAGATCCTGATCTATACCAATATGGTGAAAAAAGCGATCGGCTTTAACAAAAAGAGAGGTGATCAGGTCGAAGTCGCAAGCATCGCCTTCAACAATGAAAGCCTCAATCAAGAGGTCGAAGAACTCAACAAAGCCAATCGCTACAGCATGATTTTCAGCGGCCTTAAATATCTGGGCATCACTCTGGCGGCCCTCTTTTTCTTCTTCAAAATCCTCAAACCAGGCTTGCGCTTTCTCGCTTCGAGTCTTGGCGGGATCAGTTCAACTGAGCCCTCAGACACCGGTGCCGGCAAAAAAGGAATTGGTGAAATGGCTGACCAGGTTACCGAAAAGGTTGAAATTAAGCGCCAGACAACGGTTATGGATCAAGTTACCAACTTTGCTGCAGACAGTCCCGAGGAGGTTGCCAAAGTTGTCAAAGTATGGTTAAAGGGACAGACAGCTTAATATCTAAGGTTTAGGAACTATGGCAAAAGGCAAAGACAGCAATCTCAGCGGCAAACAGAAGGCAGCTATTCTCCTGCTCGGACTGGGTGAAGATGTAGCCGCCTCCGTATTGCAGCACTGCAGTGAATTTGAGTTACAGCAATTAAGTCAGGAGATTTCTCATTTAGGTGACATCCCTGGTGAAGTAACTGAAAACATCGCCCGCGAGTTCACCGATACCGTCGGCCACAAGGTGGTTTTCTCCGGCGGCAGCGACTATCTGCGAAATATCCTGGTCAAAACCATGGGAGAGGATAAGGCGAATAATTTCCTTGACAAGGTTCGGGATTCGTTACGTCATAAACCATTTGGCAATCTGGCCCATGTCGATGCCAAGGTTATCGCCTCCTTTATCCGCAACGAGCACCCCCAAACCATAGCCCTGATTATGGCCCATCTTAACCCTGAACAGGCTGCTGAAATCGTCACCCTGCTGCCGGAGGGCATTCAGGGTGATATTATGTTGCGCATCGCCTCCCTTGAAGCAGTGCCCCGGGAGATGATCGATGAAATTGAAACAGTTCTCGATGGTGAATTAAAAACCACCGGGGGGATGGCCAGCGAAGGCCTCGGCGGAGTTGAGGCGGTGGCTGAAGTGATCAATAATCTTGATAAAAACTCCGAGTCGGCAATCATGACCATAGTTGAAGAGAACGACCCCGATTTAGCCGATGAGATTCGCAAGCTGATGTTTACGTTTGACGACCTGATCAACGTTGACGACCGCGGCATCCAGTCAATTTTGAAAGAGATCAACAACGAAGACCTCCTGCTGGCATTGAAGACTGCGGTTGAAGAAGTCAAAGAGAAGATTTACCGAAATATGTCACAACGGGCATCTGCCATGATCCAGGATGACCTGGAAGCCATGGGCCCGGCCCGCCTGACCGACATCGAGAAAGCCCAACAGAGCATCGTCAAAGTCGCTCGCAAACTCGAAGAAGAGGGTAAAATCATTATCGCGTCCAAAGGCGGCGGAGGTGACATAGTTGTCTAGAAAGAGTACTTTAAACAAAACTGCCTTCCAGGCCCTCACCTACTCTCGGGTCGAGCTCTCACCGGAGCCGGTAAGAAGCCCTCAGAACGTTCAGGGAATAATAGATTTTCGCCTGCCCCGTTTGACAAAGTCAACCAGAGGAGCGAAAACAAAAAGAAAATTTTCTCCACAAGGGAGCTTCAAAGCTGTCACTTTCCCACACTCGGCAACCCCGACTACCGAATCGACTGAAATAACGAGTACACCTCCTCACCTTACGTCTCAAATTCTTGACGAGCACCGCATCCAGGCGGAAAACGAGAAACTCGAACTGCTTATGCATGCCCGGGGAGAGGCGGTCGCAATAGTCGCTAAAGCTGAAAAGGAAGCCAAAAAAACAAAAAAAGAGATTGCGGAAAAAGCCCGAGAAGAGGGGCTTAAGACGGCCGAAGCTGAAATTGAAGAACGTTTATCCCGCTTAGATGAGCTCCTTGAGCGACTCGCCTCAACTCAAGAACATTGTCGGCAAGAACATGAAAAGGAGATGGTCAAATTAGCTTTGACCTGCGCCCGGCAACTGATCAACCGGGAGATCTCGCTTGATGAAAGTGTCATTGCCGACTGCGTCCGCGAAGTCTTTAGCGAAAGCAGTGTTCAAGGGAGTGTAACCTTACTTTTAAACAGCGACGATTTAAAGTTAATCAACGAGCAGCGATTGCAACTGCTCTCCGATTTTCCACAAATTAACAACCTCAAAATCGAAGCTGGTGAAGGCATCGAAAGGGGCGGCTGTATTCTTGAATCAGCCATGGGCCGCATCGACGCCAGCCTGCACAGCAAATTCGAAGAACTTAACCGCCTCTTGATTAATGAGCAGTAGGCAGTGACCAGTAAAAAAATAGTTAACTTTGACTCTCTCGGCTCCCGGGTTGAAAAAGAGAAACTTTTCCGTTATACCGGCCAGGTTACCAGCCTGACCGGACTAGTCATCGAAGGCGATGGGCCACCGGTCTCGGTCGGCGATCTTTGTCGCATCGAAAACCCGCAGACCAAAACCAGTATCACCTGTGAAACCGTGGGTTTTCGCGATCAACGTATCCTTTTGATGCCGCTGGGTGAACTCCAGGGCATCGCCCCCGGCAACCGTATTTTTTCACTGCGACAGCCGGCTGACATTCCCGTCGGCGAAGCCCTGCTCGGCCGCGTTCTCAACGGTCTCGGAAATCCCCTTGACAACCTCGGCGAGCTTAACTGCCCGGCCAAAATCCCCCTCTATCGAGATCCGATAAATCCTTTCCTACGGCGCCGGATTGTCTCCCCGATTGATCTCGGCATCCGCAGCGTCAACGGCCTGCTGACTTGCGGCAAAGGCCAACGTATGGGGATTATGGCGGGTTCCGGCGTCGGTAAAAGTGTACTTTTAGGAATGATGGCCCGCTACACCAAAGCTGACATCAATGTCATCGCCCTGATCGGTGAACGAGGTCGTGAGGTTCGCGAATTTATCGAACGTGATCTTGGCCCGGAAGGACTTAAACACAGCATTGTGGTCGTCGCGACCTCAGACCAACCGCCGCTGGTGCGCCTGCGCGGGGCCTTTCTCGCCACCGCCATTGCCGAATATTTTCGCGATCTTGGCCGTGATGTCCTGCTCATGATGGACTCTCTAACCCGTTTTGCCATGGCCCAACGCGAGATCGGTCTGGCCATCGGCGAGCCGCCGACCAGTAAAGGCTACACCCCTTCAGTCTTTTCCCTGTTGCCGAAACTCTTGGAACGCGCCGGCCGCGACGCCGGCGACGGCTCAATTACCGGCCTTTACACGGTTCTGGTTGAAGGTGATGATCTGACCGAACCTATCGCCGACGCCGCCCGCTCCATCCTCGACGGCCACATTGTCCTTTCTCGCCGACTCGCCGACCGCAATATTTTTCCCGCAATTGATCCCTTAAGCAGCAAAAGCCGGGTGATGATCGATGTCGTCCGCCGTGAGCAGGTACAAAATGCCGGTGAGCTCCTAAATCTTATGGCCGCCTATCAGGAGGCTGAAGATCTGATCAATATCGGCGCCTATATCAACGGCAGTAACCCACGTATTGATCGCGCCATCACCCTGCATGAAAAGATCCTCAACTATCTGCGCCAGGAGATCGACCAACCCGCCACCTTCGCCGACAGTGTCACTCATCTCGAAAAACTACTTCACCAATAATCACCTTAAAGCCACTACAAATGGTGCGAACATTGGCTTCGCCCGGCTTCGAGGGGGACACAGCTCAGATCGGCATAAAGGCTTGCGCCGCCGCCTGGAGCAATGTCCCCGCATCGAGATCGTTTGAGGACTACCTTATGCTGAATAGTTACCAAATTTCTTTAAAAAAACAAGAACCCAAGAAAGCAGATTGACAAAAGTGACGCTGATAGACTAAAAGTTAGCAACTAAGCACTTACAAACACCTCTTTTTTCAGGACAGCTACTATGGCAACTGTAGATCCAGGTAATCAACCGCAAGCTTCACCATCTCAAGGGAATCGCACCCGGCTCGGCCTACTGCTGGTTGATGAAGGCTTTATCACACCCAACCAACTCCAGGAAGCGTTACGACTGCAACAGGAGAACCCTCAAAACCGGAATGACTACCAATACTTGGGACAGATCCTGGTAGATAAAAAATATATTGGTGCCGAACAGCTGCGCTATGTGATGAAGAAACACGACAAAAAGACCCGCTTGGGAGATATCCTATTACGTTGTAAGGCTATCACCGAACAAGAACTTAAATTCGCTCTTTTAGAGCAGGAAAAGAGCGGCAACCGTCTCGGTGAAATCCTCCTGAAGAAATCCCTGGTTTCTGACGAAGCCATGCGCCAGGCTCTCTGCACCCAGCTCAACATCCCTTTTATCGACATAAGCCGCTTCAATATTGACCAAAACCTGACTAAAATAATTAACCGCGACTACGCATATCGGCACAAAATCATTCCGGTCTCCATGACTGAAAGCAGCATCACGCTGGCCATGGACGATCCCACCGACAATGAGACTATTGCAGAACTTGAAATGTTCACCCGTTTGCAGATCAATCTTGTCACCTCATCCCGAATTGCCATTCAGGAGGCTTTCAAAAGACTCTACCCGCATGAAAGTTTACAACAGGAGATCCACACCCCCGAGGTTACCAGTGAAAAAACCTCAATTGATTTCGCTTTAGACTTGGAAGATGAGGATCCTGCAGAGATCAGCAAACCCCAATACGTTGAAGCTCAGGAGAGTAAAAGAGCCGACTTGTTTGTCCAGCGTATATTGAGTTTGGCCATCCAAAAACAGGCCTCCGACATTCATCTAGAGAACCTCGACCACCGTATGGTGGTCAGATTCCGGATCGACGGACTGCTCCAGGAGTTCAGCCTCGGCGACATCCAAAACGACATTAACAATTATCATCGTGAAATCATCTCCAGAATCAAGATTATGTGTAAACTTGATATTGCTGAAAAGAGACTCGCCCAAGACGGCAGTTTCCGTTCCCATATCATACGTCAAGGAGAAAAAACCCATATCGACTTCCGAGTTTCAGTTATCCCCTCCTACTATGGAGAAAATACCGTCATTCGAATCCTTGACTCACGCCGGTCACCAACAAACATTGAGCACCTAAATTTTTCTCCAAAACTGACTGAAAAAATGATCAAGCTCTTCAACCGAAACACGGGCATCATTCTGGTTACGGGTCCTACCGGCTCAGGCAAGAGTACAACCTTGCAATCGGGCCTACTCAGTGCTTATCGCCCCGGCTTAAAAATCCTCACCGCCGAAGACCCAATCGAATATGTCTATGAAAATTTCATGCAATGTGAGGTTAATGAAAAAATCGGTCTGACCTTTGCGAGTTACATTCGGGTCTTTTTGCGTCACGACCCGGAGATCATCATGATCGGTGAAATCCGTGATGAT
>JAYEGS010000253.1:0-2253 GCA_034659215.1 Pseudomonadota bacterium
TTATGCCCATGAAAGACCAATCGCTGCTCTGGCCTGGTCATCAGCGCCACGTCATATCGGCAGCCGGGATCGGTTTATAGGCTGGTCACCAACAGAGCGGGTAAAACATTTGCATTTACTGGCCTACAACTCCCGTTTCTTAATTTTACCATGGATCCGTATTCCTCATCTGGCCTCCCATATTCTGGGTCAAATGACAAAAATTCTGGTTTTAGATTGGCAACGGATTTACAGCCATCCAATTTACTACCTCGAAACCTTTGTCGACAAAACCCGTTTTGCCGGAACCTGCTACAAGGCGGCCAACTGGGTCTATCTGGGCGACACCACAGGCCGAGGGAAAAATGATCAAACCAAGAAAGCTAATCGCTCCATTAAAGCGGTGTGGGGATACCCCTTAAAGAACTTTCGTGAACAACTCTCAGGAGCCACACAGTGAAGAAAATCAAAAAAATTGATCTGACGGTTGAGCAGGTCAATGCCTTTTTAAAGCGAGCCAAGGAATTACTGTCACCCGAAGATTATGAGATCCTCGAATCCATGGCTGAAACCATCCACCTGTTAAGTCAGAGTGTAGGTAAAAAATCCGCCTCTGTCCAACGCCTGTTACGAATGCTTTTCGGTAAGACTACCGAGAAGCTGGATAAAATAGCCGGCGTAAAAGAGTCAAGAGAACCTAAACCCCAAAAAGAGAAGAAAAAAGGTAACGGTCGTAAAGCCGCTGCCGAATATACCGCCGCGGAAAAAGTTAACGTATCACATCCCAGCATAAAATCCGGCGACAACTGCCCAGAATGTTTAAAAGGCAAGGTTTACGAGCAGAAGATACCCAGATTGATTGTCCGCATTACCGGCAATGCACCTTTGTCAGGCATAGTTTATCAATTGCAACGGCTCCGCTGTAATCTGTGCGGTGAAATATTTACAGCCACAGCACCCGATGGTGTCGGCGAAGAAAAATACGATGCCAACGCCAAAGCAGTAATCGCGCTGTTAAAGTATGGTAGCGGCATGCCTTTTTACAGAATCGAAAAACTCCAAAAAAGTATGGGTATCCCGCTGCCATCATCAACTCAATTTGAAATTGTCGATAGACTAGCAACCGAACTTGAACCGGTTTATCTGGAATTGTTACGAAATGCCGCTCAGGGCGATGTCATTTATAATGATGACACGACCATGAAAATCCTGACTTTAATGCAGGAAAAAGATCCTCAACGTAAAGGAATATTTACCACCGGTATTTTGTCAACCAGTGATGATCATCGAATCGCCCTGTTTTTTACCGGTCGACAACATGCCGGTGAGAATCTTAATGATTTACTTGAACACCGCACCAACCACAGCCCGCCCATCCAGATGTGTGATGCCCTTTCTCGAAATATTCCCAAGGACTTCAAAACAATGCTGGCCAATTGTTTGTCTCATGGGCGCAGAAGTTTTGTCGAGGTGCTGCAAAACTTCCCGGATGAGTGCCAGTATGTACTTGAAATCCTGGCACAGGTATATAATAATGACCAGATTGCCAAAGAGCAAAAGCTAACTGTCGATGAACGGCTATATTTCCATCAAGAACACAGCGGGCCGCTGATGAAATCCCTCAATTCATGGTTTCATGAACAGCTGGATCAAAATCTGATTGAACCCAACAGCGGCCTGGGCCAGGCTATCCGCTATATGATCAAACACTGGGACGCGCTAACCCTTTTTCTTAAAGTGCCAAATGCGCCTCTGGACAATAATATCTGTGAGCAAGCCTTGAAAAAAACCATCTTGCATCGCAAAAATTCCTTGTTTTACAGAACTGAGCATGGCGCCCAGGTCGGCGACCTGTTTATGAGTTTGATCCACACCTGCAACCTGAATGATATAAATCCTTTCGACTATTTGGCGACCCTGCAAAAACACGCTTCAGAATTGGCAACCTGCCCGCAAAAATGGCTACCATGGAACTACACCTCTGCCGTTATCGAAAAGCAACCGTCCTGATTCGCCGCCTTCCCCTAAAAAAACTTTCTCCGTGATAATAATTGCCTTTGCCCGGCCGCTAAAGCCGGGCAAAATAATTTTCGCAACGCCTCCTCACAGCAAAAAAAATCAACTTACGCACGCTTGCCGAAAAGACACAAGCAATTCTTCGCTACCCTCTTGAAATACTGCTTTTATTACCAACCTACCGCCCAAAGCTTCTATGTACTGCTGCATGGCACTTATGGTGATGTTTGGCCTTCTTTCAAGCTCTGATAAGGCTGA
>JAYEGS010000254.1:0-2239 GCA_034659215.1 Pseudomonadota bacterium
GGGGCTGCCGGGGGTGGGGCTTTGGCCTTGCCGAACCCTTTGAAACTGGCGAAAAAAGAGCGTAAGCCCTGGAACCGACAGCAGGCCCGGACGTTACGCAAATTTCGCAATCCTAAGCCGACTACCTGTGGGCTCTGTGAAAACCATTGTGGTTTGATCTCCTATCGTGAAGGTGATCGTATTGTCATGCTCCATGGTAATCCGGATCACCCTTTAAACCAGGGTAAAATCTGTGCCCGGGCCTATGGTCAACTTGACCGACTCTATGATCCTGATCGTGTACTTGCCCCCAGATTACGGGACGGTGGACGCGGAAGCGGCAAGTGGCGTGAAATAAGTTGGGAAGAAGCTTATAAGGTTATAGCCGAAAAATTGGCCCCTTATGTCGAAAACCAAGGCGCAGGACTGGCTGTTTTGCAAGGCCGGCAGGAGTTATTGGGAGATCATCTGCTTGAACTCTTTCCCCAGGCTTTGGCGGTTGAAGAGAGTCCTTCGCAGCGCCTTAAAAGTTTACGGCGTCAGCTTTACGGTGTGACCGGCTGTCGCCGAGATTTTGCCAATAGCCGTTTTGTTCTCAATTTTGCCGCAGATCCTTATATTCGTGGCGAAAACATGCTCACTGATATGCGGAAACTGGTTGCCGGGCGGGTTGATAATGGTGCCCGATTGGTGACCGTATCCGCCCGTTTGAATAATACGGGTGGGCGCAGCGATGATTGGATTCCGGTAGCTCCGGCGGATTACGGAAATTTTGCCAGGTCTTTAGCTTATTACCTGCTTGATAACCAGCTCTATGATGCCAAAGCTTTGGCTGACCAGGGATTAAATGCTGCAGAGCTCAAAGGTTTACTGAAAAAATATGCACCTGATACGATAGCTTCATCTCTTGGGGTTAAAGCCGAAGTGATTAAAAGCCTGGCCAAGGCGATGGTTCGCTTTCAACCGGCTTTGGCAATCTATGATGAAGAGTTGCTTTTGGCTCAGGATGGCTGGCATAGTGCGGCTGCGATTGAGCTTTTAAATCTGCTTTTAGGTTCTTTGGATCGCCCCGGTGGTCTCTACTACTATAGTGAAGAGAGCGATCTGGCCGCTTCATTATATAATCTTGAAAGTCAGAAAGAGCGGCAAAAAGTTTCTCTTGACTGGTTTGCCAACTGGTTGGCCGACAGTGGTAATAAACCGGCCATCATTAATTATGCTGCCAACCCTGCGTATACAACTTACAGCGGTAAATATCCGCATGCACTTTGGCAGAGTGAAAATAAAATTCCTTTTCATCTGGCGATTGATACTCATGTCAGTGAGACCTCGTTTTTTGCCGATCTGATTTTACCGGCGGCGACCGAACTTGAAACCTGGGGGCTTTCTGATCGTCCTCTGGCTGATGGTCAGCGGGTTCTTTCTCTACGACAGCCGGTTTCCCGGTTGATGGATGAGATTTTGCTTCTGCGTCAGGCCAAGGCCAAAAATCTTGATCTCTTTAAATCGAAACGGACGCCGGTTGCCGAATCACGTGATTTCAACCAGATTGTGCTTGAACTGAAGAATGTTGTGCAGGGTGAGTCGCCCGATACCGCACTTAGAGTTGCCGGCTGGCTTGAAGATATGGTCAAAGGGGCTCTTTTTACGGCGGCGGGTATCAGTTGGGAAACCTTGCAAAAGCAGGGCTTCCAGAATTATCTCGGAGCGACGGAAACGGCTGGTTTGCGTCCTTCGGTAACAGCTGCTAAATTTACCGCTTTTGCTGATAAGTCGCTGTCCGACAGTGATGATAACTTCTCTTTAATTCCTTACACTTGGCATATACTTGATAACAGGACTGCTAATTGTAAATATATGGCCGAATTCAGACATGAAAATCCACTTTGGATTCATCCCTCAAGGGCTGCCCGCTTAGGTATCCATGAGGGTGATGATGTGCGAATTGAATCACAAACGAGTTCGGTGGTTGCTAAAGCCTGGCTTAGTGAAGCTATTCATCCTCAATGTGTTGCAATTGCTTTGGGACTTGGGCATAGCGAGATGGGGCGGGTGGCCAAGGCTCAGACAATCGCAAAAAGTGATCCCATGACCCGATCACTGCTTATGCATAATCCGATTCACTTTACTCCTTTCTCATTTCGTTTACGGGCCTGGGATAAAGTTGAGCCGGTCTGGTGGCATGAAAAAGGTAATGGCGTTGATATCCGGCGTATTTTTAAGAGTGTAGCAGATAGTCAGGTTGCCGGTATGACCGTGG
>JAYEGS010000255.1:0-2239 GCA_034659215.1 Pseudomonadota bacterium
CAAGAAGTCGAAAGAATTACATCTAATTTACGCAGTTTGATGAAAAATACTATCAAGCGGCGTGGCATTGTCCTGGGGCTTTCGGGTGGAATAGACAGTAGTGTCACCTGCGCCCTTGCAGTCAAAGCCTTTGGTTCAAAAAAAGTTTTTGGTCTGCACATGCCGGAACGCCACTCTTCCGATGAGACCCTTTCTCTCAGCACCAGCGTTTCTGATCACTTTGGTATTGATTCAGAGCACGAAAACATTTCGGGAATTTTAGAAGCAGTTGGGTTTTATCGACGCTACGATGCCGCCGTCCAAAGTGTCATCCCTGAATATGGAGACGGTTGGAAATCCAAGATTGTTATCCCGAATGTTATAGAAAGCAAAGAATTTTCATTGTTCTCTGTGGTGGCTCAATCGCCGGAAGGGGATCTGCAGAAAGTCCGGTTAACACTGAAAGCTTATCTGGAGCTTCTGGCAGCAACAAATTTCAAGCAGCGTACCCGTAAAATGCTTGAATATTACCACGCGGATCGACTCAATTACGCCGTTGCCGGAACTCCCAACCGGCTTGAATATGATCAGGGTTTCTTCGTCAAACTTGGTGATGGTGCCGCAGATGTCAAGCCGATTGCCCATCTCTATAAAACTCAGGTGTATCAGCTTGCTGAATATCTTGGTGTGCCAGAGGATATCCGCAAACGTCCGCCGACAACCGATACCTATTCACTACCGCAGGGACAGGACGAGTTTTATTTCTCCTTGCCGCACGACCGGATGGACCTTTGTCTCTATGGCAAGAATCATGACTATTCTCTGGAGGAAGTAGCTGACATTTTGGAATTGTTGCCCGAACAAGTTCAGCGGGTTTATGATGATATCGATACAAAACGAAATACGACCCGATATTTGCATTTGCATGGGTTGTTGGTGGGTGAAGTGGCGGAGATAAAAAAATAATAAATAAATACAGGTTTTTTTTGCCGCAGATGAACGCAGATTAGCGCTGATAAGGTCAAAAGCAAAAATACTTTTGGTTTTAAAAATCTGCGTTAATCAGCGTGTATCTGCGGCTAATAGAATTTAAAGGAGATTTAAATGTCAGATGTAAAAAACAAAATCAAAACTTTCATTATAGAAAACTACCTGTTTGGTGATGATGAAGGACTGGAAGAAAGTACCTCTTTTCTGGATGAAGGGATTGTTGATTCAACTGGGATTCTTGAACTGATTGAATTTATCAGCGAAGAATTTTCTATGACGGTTGAAGATGAAGAACTGATCCCGGAAAATTTGGATTCAATTGATAATGTCACTGCTTTTATTGGTAGAAAAGCAGGGTAGGAGATAAATGCGGTTGTGTGAACGACTTTACAGGAACAACAAGGGCAAATTTCACAGGGATGGAGGGGATTCAAGGGATTAAATCCTTTTGAATTTGATTGATTTTGAAATATGAGAAACTAACTGAAAGTATTTTGGCAGCGGCTTTTGAAGTGAGCAATGAACTTGGTAATGGTTTTCTTGAAACGGTGTATGAAAAAGCTTTACTTCTTACTTTGAAAGAAAAGGGAATTCATGTTGAAGCACAGAAGCCTTTGAACGTTCTTTTTCGCAACCAAGTAGTAGGTAAGTTTGTTGCTGATATTATTGTAGAAAGTAAAGTAATTCTTGAATTGAAAGCTGTCAAAGCGATAGCTCCTGAGCATATTGCACAAGTTTTAAATTATATTAAAGCTACGGATTTAGATGTCGGATTTTTGCTTAATTTTGGCAAAAGTAGGCTTGAATACAGGCGTTTCAACAATCATTTTGATTGAAAAAAAGTATTAGAAAAGGTGTCAGGCTCTATCCCTTTTATCCCCTGTATCCCTGTTTAGAATATTTTGGGTGTTGATTTGACTAATAATAAGCTAATTCATCATTTTCTCGAAGGTAGTGCCAAGCGTTTCCCAGACAAGATTGCCCTGGTACACGAAGAAGTCCGTGCAACATATCAGCAGATAAACTCTCAAGCCAATCATTTGGCCAGATTTTTTATCGAGCAGGGAATAATCCCCGGTGATCGAGTTGTCCTACTGCTCGAAAACAGTCTCGAATACGTCGTCAGTTATTACGCAACCCTCAAAGCTGGCGCAGTTGCTGTGCCGATGAACACTGAATTAAAGCCCGACGGACTGCTACCATTGCTGCAAGAATTGGACGCAAAATGTCTGGTGTCAGTGCGTAAATTTGAACGTGTTTTACGGAAGGT
>JAYEGS010000256.1:0-8314 GCA_034659215.1 Pseudomonadota bacterium
ACCCGTTGTATACGTTCAGGCGCTATTACAAAATAGACTGCCCAACCGTTTCAATTTACCCTACCCGGTATTAGTGCATAACTGATACCGGGTTTTCTTGTTTTTCGAAGACCTAACTCATGATAGCATCGTAAAAAATCACGGGATGGCTAAGTAAAAATTTCGATAGACAAGGAGTCGTGATTTTTCAGGTGCGAGACTATACAAATAGTATGTCGAGTGCCTGAAAAATCACAGCGACGCCGGATATCGAAACTTTTTTACGACGCCATCAACTCATGCGTGATACTTGATAGACACCCTTAACCGCCCGCAAAGCCTGTTTAACCCTTTTCAGATGTTCAAGATTCTTGACCTGAATCTCAAAGAGGCAGATCGCCTTGTGATCAATGCTGGTGCTTAAAGAACCACTGGCGATATTGGCCTCCTGGCTGCTGATTGCAGTTCCCAGGGCGACCAGCATACCTTTGACATCCTCACTCATGATCCGAATTTTGACTGAGTGCGGAGTTGAACGCTCAAGATTCCACTCGACATCCATAAAACGTTCCGAATCACCCTGCTTAACGTGCCGACAATTGCGCCGATGGATAGTTAAACCTCGTCCCCGGGTAACAAAACCGACGACATCATCACCGGGCAGCGGATTACAACATTTGGCAAAACGCACCAAAACATCATCGATATCCTTAATTGAGATGCCATCCCGGGCCGGTTTACGGGCGGTTTTGGCCTCAACTTTTTTCTCTTTTTTCTTATGTTGATCGCGCAGCTCAGGGTAGACCCGATTGATAACCTGCTGGGCCGAAAGTTTTCCCCGGCCAATGGCAGCGAGCAGGGCTTCAGCATGATTAAGCGAGAATTCAACTGCCGCCGCCTGCAACTTGCCGCTCTTTAAGGCCTTATTAAAAGAGAGTTTTGAACGGGCAAAGGCTTTTTCACAAAACTCGCGTCCCAGTTCAATACTCCGTCTCTCCTCCTCTTTTTTGACCCATTGCCGGATCTTGCTCCGAGCCTTACCGGTTTTGACAAAGGCGAGCCAATCCTTGCTCGGATGCTGACGTTTGGAGGTGACAATCTCGACCATCTCACCATTTTTAAGCTGGTAACGCAAAGACACGAGCTTACCGTTGACCTTGGCCCCGCTGCAGTGATCACCGA
The DNA here is from genome assembly GCA_034659215.1 of Pseudomonadota bacterium. Classification (GTDB taxonomy): domain Bacteria; phylum Desulfobacterota; class Anaeroferrophillalia; order Anaeroferrophillales; family Tharpellaceae; genus Tharpella. The sequence goes on from JAYEGS010000256.1 coordinate 1,162, forward strand.
TATTGGAGTGAATACTATAAGCCAGATCAATCGGTGTTGAACCATTCGGCAACTCCTTAACCTCGCCGGCCGGGGTAAAGACATAGACCGCCTCGGAAAAGAGATCAATCTTGACTGAATCGAGAAACTCACCGGGACTATCGACATCCTGCTGCCACTCGATCATCTGCCGCAGCCAATCCATCTGCTTGCGGTCATGGTCATCAAGCTGGTAGCCCTCTTTATAGTGCCAATGCGCCGCGATCCCCATCTCGGCAATCTGATGCATCTCCAGAGTTCGAATCTGAAATTCAATATGACGACCATCCGGCCCGATTACCGAAGTGTGCAGTGATTGATACATATTGGCTTTGGGAATGCTGATAAAATCTTTGAAACGACTCGGAACCGGTCGCCAGAGCGCATGAATAATGCCCAGGACATTATAACATTCCGCCTTATCGGCAACCATAATCCGAAAGGCGATAATGTCATAAATCTGTTCAAAGGAGATGTTGCGCCGCATCATCTTACGATAGATGCTATAGAGGTGTTTAAGGCGCCCGGTCACTTGACCGGCGATCTCGTAATGATCGAGATTACGTTGTACCAGCTTAATTATTTTATCAATAAATTCACGGCTCTCAAGCTCTTTACGGGCAACTTTCTCTTCCAGCTCGCGATAGATAGCCGGCTGCAGATAACGCAATGAGTTATCCTCAAGCTCCTGTTTTATCCATGAGATTCCGAGACGGTTGGCCAGAGGCGCATAGATATCCAAAGTCTCCTGAGCAATCGCCTCCTGACGGGCCGGTTTCTGGAAATCGAGGGTTCGCATATTGTGAATGCGGTCGGCCAACTTGATCACCAAAACCCGAATATCCTTAACCATGGCGAGAATCATTTTGCGATAATTCTCGGCCTGGTGTTCACGCGAACTCTTGAACTTTATCTTGCTGATTTTGGTCAGACCTTCGACCAGGGAGGTGATCTCATCACCAAAACGAAGGCTTAAGTCCTCGATTGAGGTCATCGGATCATCTTCGAGGGTGTCATGGAGAAGTCCCGCCGCAATGCTGGCCACATCCATTTTCATCTCGGCCAGAATATTGGCGACTTCAATGGGATGAACCATATAGGGTTCACCTGAAAGGCGAACCTGATTGCGATGGGCATAAGCGCTATAGGCGTAGGCTTTGCGAATGGTATCAAAATTTGCGGCCGGATAGTAATCGGCAACTTTTTCTATAATGTCATTCGCTCTTATCATGCAGACAACTTATTAGGGATTAGGGGTTTTCCCACTTTTCACTAGGCGAGCCTGGGGGAAGCCTGAAGCCTGAAGCCGGGCCAGAACAGCTTGAGAATCCCGTTTGACCTGGGGCCCGTCGAGCAGAAGCAGAGTGTGCGGAATCATCAGCTTCACTTTCTGAACCTGTGGCTCAAACCCGGCATCATGATACATATTTTCCCAAGCTATCACGCTACTTTCCAGGTAGAAAGAGCCGATAACCACCACATAACCTGAATCCCGTTTCTGCAAAAAAGGTTGATCCCCCAACTTGCGGGCCTCGGCCATCATTTCTCGGGCTTGTTGACGATCGGAATAAGGCCCCAGAAAAACCCTGTACATTGGAGTCAAGCGTTTTACAGTATCGGTTTTCACCGCAAAACCCAACTCTTCAAGTTGAGTGCGAAACTTATGCAGGTCACTTTGTAAAACATAACTTCCCACCTCAACCACCATTTGAACCGTTGGCGAAGAAGCGGGAGCCGGTACGGAGGACGAAGCCGGAGCGGTAGCCGGAAGAGTTCGGGCCGACACCGAAATCGGCTCGGCCGGAGCTAAAGAATCAGATTGCGCCGATTCAACCGAGGGCAAAGAAACCGGCGCCACCGGCTCAACCGACGAAGATGCCGGTTCCTCATTAGATGTCAACTCTTTGCGAGATATTGAATCTTCACTAGACATTGAATCTTTGGTCGGTGCTATTTTTTGCACCTCAACCACGACCGGCAACCTATCATCGGAATTAACTTCGACAACCGGCACCGGAGGAACAACCACAGCCTCATCTAATTGAGATTCGGCAACCGGATCTGAGGCGATCTCACCGGAAACCTCTATGGGCAAACCGGAAGAGCCAGCCCGGCTATCGACTTGCAAAACACCCTCTTCCGCTACCGAGACCCCGGATTCCGGGGCCGGAACCACAGGTTCAGGAAGAGGGGGCAACGGAGCCAATTTAACCTGCGAACTGGCAATCGGCTCTTTCGGCATTCGGATCGGCGAAAAGGAGAGAAAATAGTAAAAACCGATCAGACCAAAGAGGAGAACCACGATTTCAAAACGCAAGAGGTTCTCCAGCCAGCTATCCTTCCCCTTTTTGACCTTACGCTTTTTCTTCATCTTCATGCTTAGCCGCAGCTACAATCTTGGCGGTTAAGTGGCTGGGCACCTCCTCATAATGAGAAAATTCCATCGTAAACATCCCGCGACCACCGGTCATCGAACGCAGATCAGGAGCATATTTCAAAACCTCGGACATTGGTACCTGAGCCTTGATAAGCTGGCTGTTCGCCATCGGCTCAACCCCATTGACCTTGCCGCGGCGACTATTGAGATCACCGATAATATCCCCCATATAGTCGTTGGGAACATTAATATCCATCAACATGATGGGCTCTAAAAGCACTGGTTTTGCTTCAACAACCCCCTTCTTGAAAGCCATAGAACCGGCAATCTTGAAAGCCATCTCGGAAGAGTCAACCGTATGATAGGAGCCATCAAAAAGCGAAACCTTAAGATCCACAACCGGATAGCCGGCCAGAACCCCGCCGGCCATCGCCTCCTGTACCCCTTTATCAACCGCCGGGATATATTGACGCGGAACCACGCCGCCAACAATTTTATTATCAAACTCATAACCGCTGCCTTTGGGCAAGGGTTCGATTTTAAGCCAGACATCACCAAACTGACCCCGGCCGCCGGACTGTTTCTTGTGCCGGCCCTGAATCGAAACCGTCCCCTTAATCGTCTCTTTATAAGGCACTTTCGGAGCATCGAGTTCAACATCGACCCCGAATTTACGTTTAATCCGATCGACCGTCACCTCGACATGCACCTGCCCCATACCGGAGATAACTAACTCTTTGGTCTCTTCGTTGCGCACAATAGTAATGGTCGGATCCTCGGCCATCAGACGCTGCAGGGCACTACCGAGTTTCTCTTCATCACCTTTACTCTTGGGCCGCAAAGAAAAAGAGATCATCGGAGCCGGAAGATCCAACCCCTTAAGACGCATCGGCATTTTTTCACTACAAAGTGTGTCCCAGGTCACGGTCTCCTTAAGTTTGGCAACCGCCACGACATCACCAGGGCCACACTTATCAATCGGGATCTGTTTATTACCTTCAAGTTTCAGGAGTTGACCAATTCGTTCCTTACGATCCCGGGTACTGTTGAAACAGCTGGAATCAGAAGTCAAGGTTCCACTGTAAACCCGAAACAGAGAGAGTTGTCCGGTAAAGGGGTCGGAAATAGTCTTGAAAACAATTGCTGTAAAAGGTGCATCAGGATCCGGAACAAGCTCATGTTTCTCATCATCAGCAAGCATTTCAGCCATCTGTGCGGGCCGCTCCAAGGGTGAAGGCAGACAGGTGCAGATTAAATCCATCAGCGGCTGAATACCAATATTTTTCAAGGCTGAGCCGCAAACAACCGGCACAAATTTGCCCGTCATGGAACCCTCATGCGTCGCCCGATAGATATCTTCGACCGCAATATCTTCGCCGCCGAGATATTTTTCCATCAAATCGTCGTCGGCTTCAACCACCCGTTCAACCATCGCTTCCCGAGCCGCTTCGGCCTCAGCCTGAAGATGATCGGGGATCTCTTCCACCGTAAACTTGCCACTCTGATCATTGCCATAACGCAGAGCTTTCATGGTGACCAGATCAACCACCCCGATAAAATCCTCCTCTTTACCGATCGGCAACTGAAGAACTAAAGGGTAACAGTTGAAAACCGTCTCCATTTCACCCACGGCCCGGGCAAAATCGGCCCGCTCGCGATCGAGTTTACTGATAAAAACAATTCGGGGAACTTCAAATTCATCGGCATATTTCCAGACCGCTTCGGTCTGGACCTTAACCCCGGAGATGGCACTGACAATAACCACGGCACCACCGGCCACCCGCAAGCAGGCCTTGGTATCAACAATAAAGTTGGCATATCCCGGAGTATCGATGACATTAACATGCTTTCCCTGCCAGTCAAAATGGTGAACCGCACTGGTTAGAGTGATTTTACGTTTGATCTCTTCCGGTTCCGAGTCAAGCACCGAGGTGCCGGCATCAACGCTGCCCAACCGATCCGTACTACCACCATTGAAGAGCATCGCTTCAGCTAAAGATGTTTTGCCGGCTCCACCGTGCGCAATAATTGCAACATTTCTCAAATTTTCGCTTGTGTATGGGTTCATTCCTATATTTCCTTAGCCTGAAAACTAGTTGGGGTTAACAGAAAAAATTGCCTCCTAAATCAGTACTGTAAACAGCTCCCAATTGTCAAGCCTTTAGTAATGTTCCCGCTTCCTGCACCCTTCAAACAGGAAACTCTTAAAAAACTTTCACCAAATCAGCAATCTTCTTGTAATCATCATTGAAATATTGTAATAAAATTGAGTATTATCTTTGTCTGTCGAATTTATTATCACTTCCAACCAAGTTGATCGTGGAGAGAGAAGATGAATGTCACTAAAAATGAAGACCAGATCACCATTGCTCTGGGAGGGGATTTCACCAGTGATCTCCTGAATGATTTTAGAACTGCAGTACAAAAAGAGATTGATGCCGGCAACATCTCACTGACAATCGATTTTACGGATGCGGTAATTATCGATTCGATGGGCATCGGCTGTTTGGTCGCGACCCACAACACGTTGAAGCAAAAAGACGGAACCATGCAACTGAGTAACGTCCCGGAAAACCTTAAGGATGTTTTTAAAATCATGCGCCTTGATCGTATTTTTCCAATAAACTAAATAAATTAACAAGCATAAATCACCACTACAACCCCAACAAAAAACCAAACCCTGAGGTACGTCATGTCCATGTCATCCTTTATCGACGACGAAACTTTACAGGAATATATCAGCGAAAGCCTGGAACACCTAGCCGACATCGAACAGGATCTCCTGACAATTGAAGAGGGAGGGGCCGACATCGATGAAGAGGTCGTCAACCGGGTTTTCAGAGCCGCCCATTCGCTCAAGGGCGGGGCCGGTTTTCTGGCTCTTGACACGATCAAGGAGCTGGCCCACAAGATCGAAAATGTCCTCGACATGATGCGCAATCGTGAGATTGCACCAAACCCGGAAATTATAAACATCCTCTTGAACTCGTTCGATAAACTGCGTGACCTGATCAACAATTCCGACACCAGTAACGAGGAAGATATCGACGAGTTCGTTGTCGCTCTGGTGGCCCTGACCACAGCCCATCTGGCCCCGGATGAGCAAGCCAGCGTATCAAGTGTGGTTCCGATCACAAAAAATGACGGCAGTATCGTCTTTGAAGTCCCTGAAATCGACCTGGCCCAAGCTAAAAAGGGGGCTCAGACCCTCTATCTCCTTGAATATGACCTGATCCATGATGTCTACCAGCACGGCAAAACCCCGATGGAAATCATCAAAAATGTCATGGATCTCGGCACCATCATTGAAACTCTGATCGATATCGACAGGGTCGGCACCTTAGATGATGCCCCGATCAACGCGATTCCCTTCTACATGCTCATAAGCTCAATTATCGAACCGATCGTCGCCCCGGACTTTCTCGATCTCCCGACAGAAAAAATTCTGCTCATCGGCAACGACGGCAGACAACTGGGAGAGAGTGGCCAAACGGAGACTCAAACCCAGGCCGCCCCGGCACCGACCCCGGCTCCAACATCGGCAGAAACAAGCTCGGAACCGGCACAACCCATAACTCCGGAGCCAAAAGAGATTCCAAGCCCGGAAGCCGCTCCGCCCCGGACACCTGAAAAACCAGCTCCAACTCCGGCTCCAGCCCCAACCCCGGAAGCCAAGAAAGCCGCTCCCGCTAAAGAAGAGCCTGCTAAAACTGAAAAGAGTGATGCTCCAACATCATTAAGAGTCAGCGTCAACCTGCTTGAGAGCCTGATGACCTTGGCCGGAGAGATGGTTCTTTCACGCAACCAACTGCTCCAGGCAATCAGCCAGCAAGACCAACACAGCATCAAACTTTCCGGGCAACGCATCGACCTGGTCACTTCGGAACTGCAAGAGGCCATCATGATGACCCGAATGCAGCCGATCGGCAGTGTTTTCAATAAGTTTCCCCGGGTTGTTCGCGACATGTCGCAAAAGCTTAACAAAGAGATCAACCTGATTATCACCGGCAAAGACGTTGAACTCGACAAAACCATCGTCGAAGGACTCAACGACCCCCTGACCCACCTCATCAGAAATTCAGCCGACCATGGTATTGAGACCCCGGAAATCAGGATCGCTGCGGGCAAACCAAGAGCCGGAAAAATTGAGCTCAAAGCCTATCATGAAGCGGGCCAGGTAAACATTGAAATAACCGATGACGGCAACGGTCTTGATGCTGAAAGAATTGCCGATAAAGCCCTTGAAAAAGGGATGATCTCCAGCGACCAGCATAAAGCCATGTCCCGCAAAGAGAAGATGGCTCTGATCCTGCTGCCGAGCCTTTCGACGGCGGAACAGGTAACCGACGTCTCGGGCCGCGGGGTCGGAATGGACGTCGTCAAATCGAATATTGACCTGCTCGGCGGCCAGATTGAAATTGACTCTGAAATGGGCCAGGGCACAACCATCAAGATCAAACTCCCCCTGACCCTGGCCATCATCCCCAGCCTTTTGGTCACCGTCGGTGAAGAACGTTTTGCGGTTCCCCAGGTCAACGTCAGTGAACTCGTTCGCATCGGAGCCGCCCAGATCAAAGAGAGAATCGAAAGAGTCGGAGATTCAGAGGTCATGCCGCTGCGCGGCGAGTTGATACCGTTAATCCGCCTGGCCTCGGTTCTCGGCATCCAGTCATCCTTGATTGACCCGGAGAGCGGTGAAGAGAGAGAAGAGCGGGGGTGAGCGCAGGCCCAAAGCCCCACCCCCCCCCCACACAAAGA
>JAYEGS010000256.1:8324-11268 GCA_034659215.1 Pseudomonadota bacterium
TCGCCGCTCCCCGACCACAACCATTGATGAATCACTCGAACAAACTCCCGATGAAGAGTTCGCAAACAAACGCTCCGGCCAAGACCGCCGCTACAAGGCGAGCAGCGATCTCAACATTGTCGTTGTTTCGGCCGGTTCATTCAAATACGGGCTGGTCGTCGACGACCTCCACGATTCGATAGAAATTGTGGTTAAACCCATGGGCCGTCATCTTAAACATCTCGCCAGTTATGCCGGTGCCACGATCATGGGAGATGGCCGGGTCGCGCTGATTCTCGACGTTGCCGGCATCGCCAAACTTGCCGATCTGATCTCCATGGCGGGCAGCCAAAGGGCTCAAGATCTGGCCGAGGCCGGAGAAGGAAGTCGCGGTCAAGATCGCCAATCCCTGCTCCACTTCCGCAACGGCCCCGAAGAACCCTGCGCCGTGCCTCTCGAAATCGTCGAACGCGTCGAACAGGTTCAACATGAAGATATTGAGATCAAGAGCGGCCAGAAGGTCATCAAATACCGTGGCGGCAGCCTCCCCCTCTTTGCCCTGTCCGATGTCTCCGAAGTTACTGAACTGAGTCAAGAGCAGGAACTGGTGGTTATTGTTTTCACGGTTGCCGAACGCGAAATCGGCCTGCTCGCCTCACAGCCGGTTGATACCGTCGAAATCAAGGCGGTCATTGATCGTGATACGCTCCGAGACACCGGTATCATGGGATCATCCATCATCAAGGAGCAGACCACCCTGATAATCGACATCTACGAACTTGTCGAAACCCTGAAGCCGGAATGGTTCGAACGACTCCAGAAAAGAAAGGAACGGGAAAAAGAGACCCAACGCCAGAGCCCTGACAGCAGCGCCGCAGCAGCACCACCACTGGAGAGCAAAAAAATCCTGTTGGTTGAAGATTCGGATTTTTTCCGCTCCCAACTGAAAAAATATATTGATGATGATGAACGTCTATGTATACCGGCAGAAGATGGCCTGATTGCCTGGAACTGGCTCCAGGAACACCCCGATGAACTCTCTCTAATTATTACCGACATCGAAATGCCCAACATGGATGGTTTTGAACTCTGCCGCCGCATCAGAAACGATGACCGTTTTAATGACTTAAAGATCATTGCCGTCACTTCACTGGCCTCCGATGAACACATCGCCAAGGGCAAATCAGTCGGCATTGATGACTACCAGATTAAGCTCGACAAAGATAAACTCCTGGCCAGCATTGATAAACACATACAATAAAGACGGAGAAACCGGATCATGGCTGACACCACCCTGCAACTATGTTCATTTCAACTGGCCGATGCTCTTTTCGGTCTTGACACCATGCTGGTACAAGAGATCATCAAGGTACCCGAGATCACCAAGGTATACCAGGCCCCCGAAGAGATCATCGGGATTATCAACCTGCGCGGCAAGATTGTCACAATTATTGATCTTGCCATAAAACTCGACCTGCCTACTGAGGTAGAGACCAACAACCGGCGCATCATCATTGTTGAATCACACAATGAACCATTTGGCCTGATGGTTGACGCAATCAACGATGTCATTCATATTGACGGTGATGAATTAGGGCCGGCACCGGCCAATGTCCGCATCACTCAAGGCCGTTTTATTACCGGTGTTTTTCGCGATGAAGAACAACTGATCGCGATCCTCAATATCGAAGAGATTGTCAGCTTGGCTGAGAACAAATCTGACTAAATGACGGAGTTTTCATGCCCATAAAAGTTCTGGTTGTCGACGATACGATCCTCTACCGCAAAGTAATTGGCGACATCCTGAAAAGCGAGGCCGATATCGAAGTCGTCGGCACCGCCAACAACGGTAAAATAGCGATCTCCCGGATTGCCTCACTGCAACCGGATCTGCTGACTCTGGATATTGAGATGCCGGTCTGCAACGGACTCGAGGTCTTGGAATACCTGCGTCAAAACCATCCCCATATCAGCGCCATCATGCTCAGCAGCCTGACCCGCAAGGGTGGAGACATGACCATGAAAGCCCTGGAGCTCGGGGCTTTTGATTTTATTCCCAAACCGGAAGGCGGGAGTATGGCCGAGAATCAGGCTTTCATCAGAGAAGCCCTGATCCCTAAAGTTAAAGCCTACGCCCGGCGCCACTCTATCAAACGTCTTTTAAATGGGGGGCAACGAACTCCAACAACAACAACCAGCAGAACTACGACAACGCCCCAAACAGCATCCGTAAAAACAGTACCAGGCAAAACCGTACCGACGAAACGGCGCCACCTGCCTTCAACGATTATTACAATCGGAATCTCCACCGGCGGACCCAACGCTTTGACTCGCATGCTACCAATGCTGTCGGCTCCCATCGGCGTCCCGATTGTCATCGTCCAGCACATGCCGCCACTTTTCACGAAGTCGCTGGCTAGCAGCCTGGACGGCAAATGTTCCCTTCAAGTCAAAGAGGCTGAGGATGGCGAGGTTTTGAAAAATGACATCGTCTATATTGCCCCTGGAGGTAAACAGATGAAAATCGTCACAGCCGGCGGCAGCCATGGCAAAGTAAAAATCACAGATGATGCCCCGGAGAACAACTGCAAACCCTCGGCCGACTACCTTTTTCGCTCCGTCGCCAGCCTCTATAAAGAGAAAGCCACAGCTGTCATTATGACCGGTATGGGAAACGACGGAACCAAAGGGTTACGCCTGATCAAACGCCACGGCTCCCCGGTAATCGCTCAAGACGAAGAGAGTTGTGTCGTCTACGGTATGCCGAAAGAAGCCGTCACCGCCGGAGTGGTAGATCTCTCGGTGCCGCTTGACCGGATTGCGGCTGAAATAATCAAGACGACAAAAAAACCATAACCTCCAGGAGCCTGTCCGAGAATGTCTTTTTTCCCCAGCTCGGCGCACTGCCAGCACTTCCTTCGGTCGTTATTTTTTGAAAATAATGCTCGAAATACTAGGTGTATGT
>JAYEGS010000257.1:0-11094 GCA_034659215.1 Pseudomonadota bacterium
GTAAATATACGTAACATAATTGCGGCCGCTGATGTGCTATGATATGGTCATTAAGTCCCTGTTTTTTCTACAAAAAGAAAAAGGAGACTACTATGACCGAACAAAAATACACGTCAGAGACTTTCCACTCAAAGAAGTGGAAGAAAACCATCGCAACAGGACCTTGCCTATTTGTTGTTCCTCACACCGAAGACACTTCTACAGAACCTACATCTTCATTGCTCAATCAATTTTTACCAAGTGCCAGGTTAATAGATGAATATTTGCCCAGTGAAAAACGGCGCGCTCTTGATCGGATTGTTCTCAGGTTAGAGGAAAGTAAACTTCCCGGTAACGACCTCGTCATTAATCACCTCCATGACAAGTACTGTAGGAATCTGGCGACAAGCACAATTAGGCAAAGCGGTGAGTTTCTACTGGGTTTCTTATCCTTTTTCAAAACCTTAGGCAAGTGTTACTTTGGTGAAATTACCAGAAAAGACATTGTGGCTTATGTTGAGAATCAGCAGGACCGCGGTCTGAAGGTCGCTTCTGTTAGAGGTAAATTGGCTACAGTTTATGCCTTTCTTCAATTTCTTGTAGATAATAAAATTCTTCATCCTGATATTTTGTACAAAAAAATTCAAATCAAACTGCCTAAAGCACTACCAAAAGCAATTCCATCCGATGATTTAAAGCAACTTATTGCGGTTGTTGATGATGATCGTAATCGGGCCTTAATTTTGATCTTGCTCCATACTGGCTTGCGTATAGGAGAACTCCTCAATGTCAAAATAGCTGATATCATCCTGGCGGAACGGAAGATTTTGCTCCATCTCGGTGAAAAGAATTTTGAGGGACGAGTTGTATTCTACAGCAATGATGCGGATCATGCTTTGAGACAATGGCTGTCAATCAGAAAGCCGGATAAGGAATATCTTTTCTACGGCACGACACGAGATAGCCTTAGTTATGTACAGGTCTGGATGATCATGCGGGATTATTTGGAAAAGGCTGCCCTTGATCACAAGGGTTACAGCCTTCACTCTCTACGGCATACTTTTGCCACCAACATGCTTAATGCGGGATTGCCGCTAGAGGTTCTTCAGCAGCTTTTAGGACATAAATGTATTGAGATGACCCTGCGGTATGGCAGGATGTCAAATTTAACCAGAGAAACTGAGTATTTCAAAGCTATGACAAAGATTGAAAAAGGGGGTCATGATGAACACTACCGTACCAATACTAAACTACAAGAAGTATTTGAAAAGAAAAAACTGCTCCGACCACACCGTTAAAAATTATCTTCACAGACTGAAACATTTCGTGGAATGGCTTGTTATTCCGCTCGAAAAAGTCACAGTCGCCGAGATTAAATGCTACATTGATTTCTCACTTGAAAAACAATTAGGGGCACACAGTATCAACTGTCACCTGTGCAGCATTCGCAGGTTTTATGATTTTTTGATTGACGAGGAAGATCTGCAGGTGGAAAATCCTGTCAAAACAGGCATGGCTCTACGGGTGCCCCACCCACTTCCTCGTTACCTTAAAGACATAGATGTCGAAATTTTCTTGAAGAGTGTGAAAAAAACTCGTGACAGAGCAATATTTATGTTGATGTTGCGTAGCGGTATGCGAGTTGATGAAGTAGCCAATCTCACCCTGGACGCCATAGACTATCAACGTAGTCAGATATTGGTATTATGCGGTAAAGGATCAAAGGACAGAATTGTTTATATAAGCGATGATTCAGCAGAGGCTCTAGCCGAATATTTGATTTTAAGACCAACTGTCAAAGAACGACGGGTTTTTCTTGTTGAGAAGGGGACATACAGAAAGCAACCAATCTCAGTACGAGGTATCCAGAAACGAATAGAATATTATTCAAAAAAATGCGGCGTGTCGGTATCGTGTCATCGATTACGACACACAATGGCCACCCAATTGCTCAACGCGGATGCAGATTTGGTTAGTATCCAAGATATTCTTGGTCATTCAGGGGTCAGAACCACTCAGCGCTATAGCAAGCTTTCTAATCGCAAAGCCCAACGCGACTATTTCAAAGCTATGGACACCGTCATGGATAGAACTTCTATACAATCTGAAGGGCAGGGTAATATGGAGTGAGCCCGCTACGGAAAAAGCCAATTGTTCCGACGAGCATTTTGAGGCCCATTCTCACAATTGGCTTTTTCCTCCGCTATTTCGGAGAAAAAACTTGACTTTACAGCAGAACATGGTAAATTAAAAACACTTGTAACTATCTGATATTATGAGAAAAAATAGACTTTGTTACGTATATATCGTAAACATCTTTAAAGCACACCCACCTCAAAAATACAATACCCATTTTCACTTTAATGAAAAAGCCCGACATTGTTAGTATCGGGCTTTTTGTGGGTTTGTTGATTTTGTCAGAGTGGACCAGTTCTGAAGTAACTATCCGGCAATTCCCTTTAAAAAAACTCTCAACGGAGCGGGATAACCCTCAACCGTCAGCGACGGGTTATTCGGATCAATGAAATCATCATATGACTCAAAGGTCATCCACTCTGTCCGGCGCTGCTCTTTGCTGCTCATCGGATGAGAGCAGAAGATCTCGACATCGACAAAGCCGGCCCTCAGCACCCAGTTTTTTATACATGCCGCAGTGGGGACAAAATATGTCCCGGGAGCCTTCGCATAACGGCTCTCAGGAAAAAGCGCCACCGGCTCTTGTCCCGGTATCGCCTGAGACTCAACAATTAGAGCCCCACCCTTTTTCATACTTTTTTTCACCTCTTTCAAGGACTCTAAGGGAGAGATACGATGATAGAGGATGCCCATGAGAAAAACCACATCAAAAGAGTTGGCAAACAGGCTTAGATGTTCAACACCCAGAAATTCCATATGGAGATTTGTAAGCCCGGCAAAGCTGTTTAAGGTTTGAAAAGTAAAATAGTGCTGGAGATATGGCTCAAAACCGATAACCGCTTCAGGTTGATGCGGAGCCATCCGGAACATGTAATAGCCGTTGCTTGAACCGATGTCAGCCACAACCTTATCCTGCAAATCAGGCAGGAAAGGTAATACCCGATCCCATTTTCTGCAACTTCGCCACTCGGCATCTATATCGATGCCAAAAACCTTATAAGGCCCTTTGCGCCACGGGATAAAACCGCGCATCACTTTACAGACCAGGTCATACTCCTCCCGACTGATATCTTCCCGCCGACCGATGGTTACGACATCACTCTCAAGATCAAGATAAGAGGCTTGAAGATGACGGACAGACTCATACGGGAGGCGATGAGCAACAACTCCTTTTTTAGAGCTCTGTAATTTTTCAAGATAGCTCTTGCGCAAACCCATTATCTGTTCATGGCCAGCATCAGGAAGCAGGTCTAGATAGTCTTTCATGATCATTTTTTCACGGAGAGAAATGAGACGAAGTTAAACCACTGAAAAAAGGATTCAGTTTCAGAAAAACCGCTCTCTTTGAGCAGATCAAGATTCTCATGGATGGAAAAGGGGACAAGAACATTCTCCAGGGATTCCCTTTTTTTGGCAATTTCCGTTTCGGAATATCCCTGACGGCGTTTAAAATCCAGATAGAGGTTAATATAGGCTCGGTTGATTACCGGTCGATGGGAAATAATCTTTTCACAAACGATAAGGATACCACCCGGTTTCAGGGCGTCATAGATTTTTTTAAGAAAGCGTGGCCTTACCGGCGGACGCAGAAACTGCAGAGTATAATTAAGCAGAACCGCACCGCACTCATTAAGTTCGGCATCAATAATGTCAATTTTCCTGAAACAGACATCCTGCTTCCGGGAGAGCATTTTTGCCTTGATTTCCGCCTTCTCAATCATCGGCTCCGAGCTATCAAGGCCGACAAATGAAAGACTCATATCGGAAAGCCGGCGCGCCAGTTCAAGCAGGGTAGTACCGGTTGAGCAGCCAAGATCGTAGACCGTATCACCAGGGCAACAGAAGTGGTTCAACAAGGTGCAAATCATTCCGGTTGTCTGATGGTAGCATGGAATCGAACGCTCCAGCATATCATCAAAAACCTCAACAACCTGCCGGTTAAAGGTGAATTCGTCAGGGCTGTTTGAATCCTGGAAAATGGTATCTGAAGTCATAGTATTTTAATGCCCCGGCAGTTCGCGTTCCAGAATACTACGATTGTAGGCTGCGATAATATCCTGGCGCGAAACCATGCCGACCAGGCGACGGGGATTATCATCGGCAACCACCGGCAGATAGTCGATATTTCGTGAACCGATTTTCTGCATGGCATCATCAAGGTTCTCATTGGCGGTCACGGTCAAGACCTTGTCGCGAGCCAGTTCCTTGGCGACGATAAGATCTTCAAGGCCCTCCTCATAGATCAGTTCGCGCAGGTCCTGAATACTTAAGATACCGGTCAATAAACCCTCGGCATTAACCACCGGGAAGGTGGTTTTGTGAGATCTCGGTAAATACTGAAGCAGTGATCTGAGTTTCATGGTCTCTGAAATAGTCTCCAGAGAACCGCGAAACATGACGTCACCAACCTTGATTGAACGGAGCAGGTTAACCTCCCGGCCATCCTCAAGATGAATCCCTTCACGGGCCAGGCCGAAGGTATCAACCCCTTCGCGTTCAATACTGCGAGCGACCATGATGCCGACCACGGTCGCAAACATCGCCGGCAGGATAATTTGAGAATCGCCGGTCAACTCATAGGCCAAAAAGATGGCCGTTAAAGGAGCATGAGTCACGGCTGAAAGGAAGGCTCCGAGGCCGACAACCGCATAACCATCGGGTGAAAGCACTAATTCAGGAAACAACTGGCTGGCAATCTGACCGCAGCTTTCCCCAATCAATACCCCCATAAACATAATCGGCGCAAACAATCCGCCAGCCCCTCCGGAACCGAGACAGATTGAGGTCGCCAGCATCTTCATGAAAACCAGTGCCAGCACCATATACCAGACTGGAGAGTGGTAAAAAACATGCCCCATATGCTCATAGACATCGCCCATGACCTGAGGGAAAAAGAGCCCGATCATCCCGACCAGCAAACCGCCGAGAGCCGGTTTCAGATAACGAGGAAAAGTCAATTTGGCGAAAAAGTCCTGGACAAGATAGAAAAAACGGATAAAAAAGGCCGCCAGAACACCAATCACCAGCCCCATCGCCATATAGACAAAAAGCTCCCAAAAACTCACCAGGGCAAATGCCGGAGCCGCAAAAAGGCTCTCTTCACTAAAAATCAAACGGGTAACGACCACTGAGGTTGCCGCCGAGATGACTACCGGTGTAAAGATAGCCAGACCGATATCACCCATCATGATTATTTCCAGAGCAAAAAAGACTCCGGCAATCGGGGCGTTAAATGTTGCGGCAATACCGCCGGCAACTCCGCAGGCGATAAGCAAACGAATACGGGCCTGATTAAAGGAGAAAAAACCGGCGACCATCTGGCCGATGGCACCCCCGATCGTCGCGATCGGCCCCTCCTGACCGGCTGAGCCGCCACTGCCGATAGTAATTGCCGGAGCTAAAATTTTGAGCCAGATATTACGCCGGGCCAGACGGCCATGCCCGAGATTGACGGTTTTCAAAAAATTAGGCAGGCCATAACCACAAACATAACCCGGAAAAGCCATCTCCAGAGGAATCAGGAGAAGACCACCGCACATCGGCAAAAGAGGCAGCAGGTAAAACTTCCACCCCCCTTGACCGACGCCAAGCAGACCGGAACCGGCAACAAAGATATATTCGTGAAAAAATTCGATCGAAAAGCGCAGACCCCAGTTACCCAGAGCACTCAACGCCCCTATTAAAACGGCGAGAAAGATGAGAAAATAGTTTTCTGAAACACCAAAGCGTTTTTTTAAATGAACTATCTTATCTATAAGATTTTTGCGCGTTATCATGATTTTTTTATTCTACCGTCACACTCTTGGCCAGGTTCCGGGGTTGATCAACATCGGTTCCCTTCAAGACGGCGGTGTAGTAGGCCAAAAGCTGAAGGGGCACCACGTAGAGCAAGGGGTTAAGCTCCTCGCCGACAACGTCAACGATAAAACGATCAATCCCTTCAACATCATCCGGGAGCACCAAATCGGGGCCGGAAAAGAGGAGCAAACGCCCCTCCCGGGCCGCAACTTCCTGAAAATTACTGATGATCTTTTCTAAATGTCGATCCGGCGGGGCCAGGACGACCACCGGCATATTCTCATCGATCAGAGCGATCGGCCCATGTTTCATCTCTCCGGCGGGGTAGCCCTCGGCGTGGATATATGAGATCTCTTTCAGTTTCAGAGCCCCTTCCAGAGCAATCGGAAAATTAAGCCCTCTGGCGAGGTAGAGATAATCATTGACATGATGATATTTGCGAGCCATCCGCTCAAGTTCCGGAGCCCGGGCCAGAACCTTCTCCAAGGCCACCGGCAGATGTAACAGAGCTTTAACCTGCTGACTTATCACATCAGTGGTTAAACTCTGACGCCGGGCGGCTGAGCCCAGTGCCAGGAGAAAAAGGGCTGTTAGCTGAGTTGTAAAGGCTTTGGTCGAAGCGACCCCGATTTCCGGACCGGCGTGGGTATAGAAAACTCCATCACAAAGTCTGGCTATACTACTCTCCATGACATTACAAACCGCCAATAATTTAGCCCCACGGCGTTTGGCCTCCTGCAGGGCGGCCAGAGTATCGGCTGTCTCACCAGACTGTGAGATAGCAATGACCAAGGTTTCGGGCCCGACAAGTGGCTCACGATAACGAAATTCTGAAGCGATATCAACTTCGGCCGGAATCCGAGCCAGATTTTCGAACCAATATTTGGCCACCAGTCCGGCATGCCAAGAGGTTCCGCAAGCAACAATCTTGATCTCTTTAAAACTTTGCCATTGCTCTTCACTGAAACCGATCTCGGAAAGATCAACGCCACTACGATCTTCATTCAAACGCCCCAGCAAGGTATTACTAACGGCATCAGGCTGCTCAAAAATCTCTTTAAGCATGAAATGTTTATAGCCGCTTTTTTCGGCCATAATCGGATCCCAGGCAATACGCCGAATCTCTTTTTCGTGTTGATCACCATCGACCAGACCAATAATTCGCATTCCCTGTTTGGCAAAAATTGCAAGCTCGCCGTCATCGAGAAAGATTACATCCCGCGACCAGGCCAACAGAGCTGGAATATCAGAGGCGACAAAATACTCACCTACAGCTTCGCCAAGAGCCAGCACCAGCGGGCTGCTCTGCCGGGCGGCAATCATTTTTTCAGGCTCGGCTTCGTAAAGAACTGCTAAAGCATAGGTTCCCCGAATCCGGAGAAGAGCCGATCTAACCGCATTTTCAAAATCAGCACCAGCTTTAAGTTCACGAACAATCAGATGGCTGATGACTTCGGTATCGGTCTCGGAAGAGAAGGTATGACCTAAAGCCATCAACTCTTGCCGAAGATCGAGATAATTTTCGACAATTCCGTTGTGAACCACCACCACACCCTCATATTTATGAGGATGGGCATTCGCTTCAGTCGGCCGCCCGTGGGTCGCCCAACGAGTATGACCGATGACCGGGGTTCCGCAAAGATTTTTTTCTCGAATCTTATCTTCCAGGCCAATCAGCTTGCCGACACTGCGATAAATATCAATTTTTTGCTCATTAAGAATCGCCAGACCAGCAGAGTCGTACCCTCGGTACTCAAGTTTACGTAACCCATCAAGAACTATCGGTACCCCATTTTTCAAACCCATATAAGCAACTATTCCACACATTTTATTGCTCCTCTGAAGATGGTCTACGCCAAGCCATACCCCGCCCGGCAAGTTCTTTCTGTCGAGTTCGGGTCGTCACCAATGCATTATCAGCAACATCCCGGGTTACGGTTGAACCGGCCCCAACCAAAACATCGTCACCCAATTTTACAGGCGCCACAAGCTGCGAATCGCTACCTATAAAAACTCGCTGACCGATGATGGTTTTAAATTTATTGAAACCGTCATAGTTACAAACAATGGTGCCGGCGCCTAAATTACTTTTCGCACCAACCTCGGCATCACCGATATAAGCCAGATGGGAAGCTTTGGCGCCTTTGCCAAATCGAACCTTTTTAGTCTCAACAAAATTGCCGATCTTAGCCCCGGCGCCAATCTCAGATCCGGGCCGAAGTCGGGCAAAGGGTCCAATTTGAGAGCTTTCTTCGACAACCGAATCGTCAAGAACCGAGTAGGGATTAATCTTAACCTGATCACCAATTTTGCAATTTTTGATATTCGCCCCGGCTCCGATATGTGAATTTTCGCCGATTTCAGTTTGGCCACTTAACGATACTCCGGAATCGATCTCACAATCTTGACCAAGCGTCACGCACGGACCTATGCGAACAGTTTCCGGGAAATGCACTGTAACCCCGTTGTTAAGCCAGTAACGAGAGATTCTGGCGGCCATAATTTTCTCCAAAGAGACCAGATCCTCACGCGAATTAATGCCTAAGATTTCACGATTGTCCAAAACATCAAATATGGCCGTAGGTGCACCATGCCGCCGAGCAAAAGCCACCATATCGGTTAAATAATATTCGCCCTGGGCATTATCACAATCGATCTCAGCCAGAGCCCGGCGTAAAAGATCGATATCAACCAGATAGGTACCGCTATTGATACGCTTAACCAAAAGTTGCTCCGGGGTCGCATCTTTAGCTTCGACAATAGCTTCGGGCAAGCCCTTAGGATCAAGTATAATCCGACCATAGCTGCCACCATCATCTAAAACGGCGGTAAGAATCGTTAATTGGGCCTGGCTTTGTTGATGTTTTTGGTGAAAATGTTGCAACGTTGCAGTACTTAATAAAGGTACATCACCACAAAGAATAAGCACGCTTCCCGAAACTCCATCAAGGGTTTTAAGCGCGGCTGTAACCGCATCCGCAGTCCCACGGGCTTGGGTTTGACGAGGCCACTCAAGCGCCGGAAAAGAGATCATCGTATTTTCTACCTGATCACCATCTTGATCACCACTGACAACCACAAGTTGCTTTTTAATCCCGAGTTCGGCCAGGGCTCTTAAGGGATAAGACAAAAGAGGCTCATCAAGTAATTTATGCAACACTTTGGGAAGCGCCGATTTCATACGTGTTCCCCGGCCGGCAGCTAGAACTATTGCAGTTAATTTTTGCATGATAAATCCTCCCTTTAAACGAAAAAAACGGGAGCTTGTCAACTCCCGTTTTTTGCCTGATCAGGCCAACTTTATTTTTACATATTTAAATCTTTCGATAATCAGATCTTGGTAATCGAAATCCGGTTCATAGCCCGGTCAAGAGCTGCCACCTCTTCAAAATAATCTCGATCTTCATGGCTCAACTCGGCCAGACGACCTTCGGCTCGGAGGCGGGCTTTTTCAGCCCGATCAAGATCAATTTCATGAGGAAGCTCGGCCGCATCAAGAAGAACGATAACGCGATGATACTCGACTTCAGCATAACCATGCGAGACCGCAACATGTTTCACCTGGTTGCCCTGACGATACATCAGCTGTCCAACATTGATGGTTGCCAGAAAGGGAGTATGGCCGGGTAAAACGCCAAACTGACCTTCTTCACCCGGGGCGATGACTTCATCAACCTCGACTTTTAAAACCTGGCGATACGGACTGGCAATCTCAAGAAGTATTTTATCACTATCCATGCTACTTAAACCCCAAGTTTTTTAGCTTTCTCAACAACTTCTTCGATTCCGCCAACCATATAGAAAGCCTGTTCCGGCAGATCATCATATTTGCCGGAGAGAATCTCTTCAAATCCACGAATCGTATCTTCAAGTTTTACATAGACGCCCGGAGTTCCGGTAAATTCTTCGGCAACATGAAAAGGCTGCGAGAGAAAACGCTGAATCTTGCGAGCTCGGGTAACAAGTTGTTTATCTTCTTCGGATAGTTCATCCATACCCAAAATTGCAATAATATCCTGAAGATCTTTATAACGCTGGAGAACCAGCTGAACTTCACGGGCGATTTTGTAATGTTTATCTCCTAACACCCGAGGATCGAGAATTCGGGAAGAGGAATCGAGCGGATCAACCGCCGGATAGATACCAAGTTCAGCAATCTGACGAGACAAAACGGTAGTCGCGTCAAGATGAGCAAAAGATGTTGCCGGAGCCGGGTCAGTCAAGTCATCAGCCGGTACATAGATCGCCTGTACCGAGGTAATCGAACCTTTCTTGGTCGTCGTAATCCGTTCCTGCAATTCAGCCATCTCGGTCGCCAGGTTAGGCTGATAACCAACCGCCGAAGGCATCCGTCCAAGCAGAGCCGAAACTTCCGAACCGGCCTGGGTAAAGCGGAAGATATTATCAATAAAGAGGAGCACATCCTGGCCCTCTTCGTCACGAAAATATTCAGCCACGGTCAAAGCTGAAAGGCCGACCCGGAGACGAGCTCCCGGAGGCTCATTCATCTGGCCATAAACCAAGGCCGCTTTTTCGAGAACACCGGAATCTTTCATCTCGTGCCAGAGGTCATTACCTTCACGAGTCCGTTCACCAACCCCACCGAAGACCGAGAAGCCGCCATGCTGGGTTGCAATATTATTGATAAGTTCCATAATTACAACAGTTTTACCAACTCCGGCACCACCGAAAAGGCCAATTTTTCCGCCCTTCACATAAGGAGCCAGCATATCGATAACCTTGATCCCGGTCTCCAGGGATGCAAGCTCAGTACTCTGCTCTTCGTAAGTAGGAGCGGGACGATGAATAGGATAGCGTTTTTTCTCACCAATCGGGCCCATCTCATCTACCGGATCGCCGATAACATTGACAATTCGGCCCAGTACTTCATGACCGACCGGCATGGTCATCATCTCGCCTAGATCCCAGGCATCCATACCGCGAATCAGACCATCAGTAGAATCCATCGAAACCGCACGAACTGTATTTTCGCCCAGATGTGATGCAACCTCACAAACCAGATTCCAATCATCGTCGTTAAGCGATTTATTGGTAATTCGCAGAGCATTGAAAATCGGGGGTAATTTTCCTTTTTCGAACTCTACGTCAATAACAGGACCAATTACCTGGGTTATTTTGCCAATATTCTTATCGCTCATTCCCTTGTACCTCTTATTCGAT
>JAYEGS010000258.1:0-11037 GCA_034659215.1 Pseudomonadota bacterium
TGGTTAATGTGAGCCAGTTGTCAACGACTCCGGAAATCTCTCGCGAGGTCAATGCGACTATGTATATTGTCAATAATCTGGAGCGCTTGGGGGATCATTGTGAAAACCTGATTCGCTTGGTGGAACGCAAGCAGGATCAGAAAATCGTGTTCAGCTCCGAAGCCTACGAAGAGATTACCAATATCAGGGGGAAGGCCAGGAAGTTTTTGGAGTTGGTGGTAAATGGCCTGGAAAAGGGTGATCATGAGAAGTTTATGGTCTTGGCCAAAGGTTTCGAAGGGAGTATCAACTCTTTGGAAGATCGCTATCGTAATCGGCATATTGAACGTTTGTGCGAAGATAAATGCTCGGTGGTGCCGGGCCTGGTTTTTATCGATATCCTGACCAACTTTGAAAAAATCGGCGATCACTGTTATAATATATGCGAAACCGTAGCCGGAGAAAAATAATGACTTCGTAAAATGTCCACCTGCTTCGTTCCCCTTCAACCTTCGTCACTGCGGCGTACTTCGTGTACGCCTCATTCCTCAGGTTTCGGGCGCCTCGCATCTGAACATTTTACTTTGTCATATCTGTCGGACAAGGATTAAAGTTATGAATCTAATTAAACATGTTAAGCGTGGTCTCTGGAACCATTTGATGAAAAGCGGGATTGATATGGGGTTGGCCAGTATCATCTATGAGGTCGGGGTCGCTTCAAAGTATGTTAATCATGCTATGCGTACCGGTGATCTGGGACTGGCCGGTACCAGTAATCTTTATGGTGAAGACCAGTTGGCTCTGGATGTGTTGGCCGATGAGATTATCAAGGATCGCCTCGATCATACCGGACGTGTGAGCCGGATTATCTCCGAAGAGCAGAGTGAGATAATTATTTTTGATCGCCAGAGTAAATCGGGCGGTTATTCGGTTTGTTACGATCCTCTGGACGGCTCTTCTCTGGTTGATGTTAATCTTTCAGTTGGGACTATCGTGGCGATCTATGCCGGAGATGATCCTCTGCGGAGTGGTCGCCAGCAGGTCGGGGCTATGTATGTGGTTTATGGCCCGCGTACGACTCTGGTCTACGGTGCCGGTAACGGGGTTCACGAGTTTACATTAAACAGTTTGGGTGAGTATGTTCTGACCCGGGAGTACATTACGGTTAAGGGGACGGGAAAAATTTTCAGCCCCGGCGGAGTCCGGCGCGACTATCTGCCGGAACATGAAAAATTTGTTCAGCAGCTTGAAGAGGATGGTTACAAGCTGCGTTACAGCGGTGGTTTTGTCCCCGACATTAACCAGATTCTTTTAAAAGGTGGGGGACTCTTTATGTATCCCGCAACCACCACGGCCAAAAATGGTAAACTGCGTCTTCCATTTGAACTCAATCCCATGGCCTACCTGATGGAGGCCGCCGGTGGTGCTGCAAGCGACGGGCGTCGGCCGATCCTCGATCTCGATTGTTATGATATTGATCAGCGGAGCCCGGTCTATATCGGCAGCCGGGATGAGGTTGAACTGGCGGCTAAATATTTTGCTGGAGATATTTGATGAAATCTGAAATTACGACGGGGCTGACCTTTGATGATGTTTTGATTCAGCCCGGCTACTCCGATATCCTGCCGAATGAGGTTGATCTGTCGACCTGGTTGACCCGTGATATCAAGCTCAATACCCCGCTGCTCAGTGCGGCGATGGATACCGTGACCGAGTCCAAGACGGCTATCTGTATGGCTCGTGAAGGTGGTGTCGGCATTATTCACAAAAATATGTCGATCGAAGATCAGGCCATGGAGGTTGATAAGGTCAAAAAATCGGAAAGCGGTATGATTGTTGACCCCATAACCATGGCCCCGGATCGTAAGGTTCATGAAGTTCTTGAGGTGATGGAGAGGTATCGTATCTCCGGTGTGCCGATTGTTGATGGGGAACAACTGGTCGGAATTGTTACCAATCGTGATCTGCGTTTTGAAACGCGGATGGATCGTTCTTTGGCTGATATTATGACTAAGGAGAATCTGGTCACGGTCTCTAAAGGAATCGGCATGGAGAAGGCCAAAGTGCTGCTCCATGAACATCGCATAGAGAAACTGCTTGTGGTTGACGACCGGAATCGCTTGCAAGGGTTGATTACGATCAAGGATATCGAAAAGACGCGTAAATATCCCGATTCCTGCAAAGATGCCCGAGGGCGTTTACGGGTTGGGGCGGCGGTTGGCGTCGCCGGTGATCGTGAGGAGCGGATTGCGGCTCTGCTCAAAGCCGGAGCCGATGTGATTGTTATTGATACGGCTCATGGTCATAGTCAAGGTGTGTTGGAGGCGGTCGAAGCCACTCGTAAAACCTTTGACTGCCAGTTGATTGTCGGTAATGTTGCTACCGCTGCCGGAGCTCACGCTTTGATTAAGGCCGGAGCTGATGCGATCAAGGTCGGGATCGGGCCTGGCTCTATCTGTACGACCAGAATTGTGGCCGGGATTGGCGTGCCTCAGGTTAGCGCTCTGATGGCCTGTACCCAGGTAGCCGAAGAGTACGGCGTGCCGGTGATTGCCGATGGCGGGATCAAATTTTCCGGAGACGTGGTCAAGGCGATCGCTTCCGGAGCTCAGACAGTGATGATCGGCTCTCTTTTTGCCGGGACTGAGGAGAGCCCTGGAGAAACCATTCTTTATCAAGGTCGCAGCTACAAAATGTATCGTGGTATGGGCTCTCTCGGAGCCATGCAGTCAGGGAGTAAAGATCGCTATTTTCAGGAGGGGGTTGATCAAAAGAAACTGGTTCCTGAAGGGATTGAGGGGCGCGTTCCTTATAAAGGTCATCTCTCTTCCAGCATTTATCAACTTCTGGGCGGCTTACGTTCCGGCATGGGTTATGCCGGTTGCGCAAATATCGACTGTCTGCGCCATGATGCAACCATGATGCGCATTACCCCGGCGGGTTTACGCGAAAGTCACGTTCATGATGTGATTATCACTAAAGAAGCGCCCAATTATCGTTTGGAGTAAATATAATAATGCAGCAACATGATATTCATGAGGAGAAGATCCTCATTCTCGATTTTGGTTCTCAATACACCCAACTTATCGCCCGGCGGGTGCGCGAGCATAAGGTTTATTGTGAGATTCACCCCTATAATCTCTCTTTAGAGCGGATTCAGGCTTTTCGCCCTCGGGGTGTGATTCTTTCCGGTGGCCCTTCCAGTACTTATGGCAGCAGCGCCCCGCATGTCGATAAAGGGGTTTTCGAACTGAATATTCCGATTCTTGGCATCTGTTACGGTATGCAGGAGATTGCCGAACAGCTTGGTGGTACGGTCGGTCACTCCGATCAGCGAGAATTCGGGATGGCCAGTCTTAACTCGTTGACGGACGATCCTTTATGGGCGGGTTTGAACTTTCCCGAACAGGTCTGGATGAGTCATGGAGACAAAGTTCTCTCAATGCCGGAGGGCTTTTCCGCAATCGGCGAGACCGAGAATGCTGCGATTGCGGCTTTTGCCAATCCGCAAAGAAAAGCCTGGGGTTTGCAATTCCATCCCGAAGTTGTGCATACAACGTCAGGACGCCAGGTTTTAAAGAATTTTCTCTATTCCATCTGTGACTGTCATGGCTTGTGGAATATGCACTCATTTATAGAAACAACGATCGCCGAAGTGCGGGCCCAGGTTGGTTCAGGCAAAGTCATCTTGGGTCTGAGCGGCGGGGTTGACTCTTCGGTGGCGGCCTTGCTTCTGCATAAAGCCATAGGCGAGCAGCTGACCTGTATTTTTGTCAATAATGGGGTCTTGCGCCAACGTGAAGCTGAAGATGTGCAAGAGATGTATGGTCGCCATTTCAAGATGAATCTGCGCTATGTTGATGCGAGTCAGAGTTTTCTCAAGCTCTTGGCCGGGGTAACCGATCCGGAGAAAAAGCGTAAAATTATCGGTAATGAATTTATCCGGGTTTTTGAAGATGAAGCGCATTCGATTGAGGAGGTCGGTTTTTTGGCTCAAGGAACCCTCTATCCTGATGTTATTGAGAGCGTCTCTTTTAAAGGGCCTTCAGCCGTAATCAAGAGTCATCATAATGTCGGCGGACTGCCTGAACATATGAAGTTAAAGCTGGTTGAGCCCTTACGCGAGCTTTTTAAGGATGAGGTGCGCGAGGTCGGTCGTGAACTTGGTCTGCCTTCAGAGGTGGTTGATCGCCAACCTTTTCCGGGGCCGGGCCTGGCTATCCGGGTGATTGGTGAAATAACCGAAGCCCGTCTCCATATCCTGCGTCAGGCCGACGCCATCTTTATTGAAGAGATTCGTAAAGCCGGTCTCTACAATGAAATTTGGCAAGCCTTTGCCGTGCTCATTCCGGTGAAAACCGTCGGCGTCATGGGTGATGAGCGTACCTATGAGAAAGTTATAGCTCTAAGGGCGGTTAACAGCGTCGATGGTATGACGGCCGATTGGGCGCGTATACCTTATGATGTTTTAGGTCGGATTGCGAATCGGATCATTAATGAAGTAAGGGGAGTCAATCGGGTGGTTTACGATATTTCATCTAAACCTCCGGGGACGATCGAGTGGGAGTAGAGGGGAAGTCTATGGAACAAGCCGGTCGGATTCTGATAATTGACCGTAAAAGTCGGGTTCGGCAGGAGACCGCGGCCGTTTTACGGGGGCTCGATTTCCAGGTCGAAGAGGTTGATAGTGGGGAACAGGCCCGAATGGCTCTGAAAAATTCCGCCTATCAGTTAATTCTGGCTGAGGTTAGTCTGTTGCCGGGTGGTGGAGTTGAATTTCTCCTGGGGCAGGATGCCATTCTCTCTTCCACCGCAGTCGTTTTAATGGCCTCGGCTACTTCCGTTGATGATGTGGCGGCAGTTATGCGAGCCGGGGCGGCCGATTTTATTCAGCGCCCTTACGGGCTTGACGAACTCTGTATTCGGCTTGAAAAATCACTTAAAGTTCGTTTTTATGAGCATGAACTGACCTACCTTCGGGGTGAACGTGACATCATTTATCGTTTTGAGAACTTTATTGGTGAAAGTGCGGCTATCAAGGAGGTCTTTGCTCTATTAAACAAAGTTTCTAACAGTAATGCCAGTATTCTGATCTCCGGGGAGACCGGAACCGGCAAAGAGCTGGTTGCCGGGGCGATTCACTACAGCAGCCCTCGGGCGGCGAAAGGTTTTATTAAGGTAAACTGCGCGGCTCTTCACGATAATCTGCTTGAAAGTGAGCTCTTTGGCCATGAAAAAGGGGCTTATACCGGAGCCAGCCGCCAGCGTATCGGCCGCTTTGAACAGGCGGATCGGGGCACTCTCTTTCTCGATGAAATTGGTGATATGAGTCTCGGTACCCAGGCCAAGCTCTTGCGGGTTTTGCAGGAGAAAGAGTTTGAACGTTTAGGCGGCGATAAGACCATTAAGGTGGATGCGCGGATTATTTCGGCATCGAATAAAGATCTGGCTAAAATTATTCAGGATGGTGATTTTCGTGAAGATCTTTTTTATCGGATTAATGTGATTAATGTCCATATACCGCCCTTGCGTGAAAGACGTGAAGACATCCCTTTGTTGGCGGTGAGTTTTATTCGTAAATTAGCGGCTGATTTGAAAAAGAATACGGTAACCCTGCATCCCGATGCAGCTCATTTACTAAAACAGCACCATTGGCCGGGAAATGTGCGGGAGCTGCAGAACTGTATCGAGCGGGCCGTTTTGATGAGTGAAGGCTCGGAGATTGTTAAGGAGGATCTGTTTTTTATGCGGAGCCTGCTTAAGGATGGCGGGGATGGCGAGGTGGCCCCGGTTTTTGAAATTCCTCCGCAAGGATTGAAGCTCGACGATATGGAGCGTGCATTGATTATTGAGACGCTGGAAATTTGTAATTGGGTTCAGAAAGATGCCGCCGCAATGCTGGGCATTAGTAAGCGGGTGATGAATTATAAGGTCAAGCAACTTGGTCTGGCTAATGCCCGCTGGTTAAAGAATAAATGATCGAGAATGAAAAGATAAATCTTAAAGGATTGACTCGGCAAGAGTTAGCTGAACATCTTGCCGGGATCGGCAAGGAGCGCTATCGCGCGGATCAGATTGTTCGCTGGCTCTATCTTCAGCGGGCTACCGAGATTGACCAGATGAGTAATCTCTCTCGCAGTTGTCGCGAGCATCTGTTAGACTTTGCTGAAATCAGTCAGCTTGAGCTAGTACGTGAGCAGGTCGCCGAAGATGGTACCCGGAAATATCTTTTCCGCCTGTATGATGGCCATACTATCGAGACAGTTCTGATTGGTGATAAAAGTCGTTTGACTCTCTGTCTCTCAACCCAGGTCGGCTGTCGCATGGGATGTAGTTTTTGTCTCACCGGGCAATCCGGTTTTGAAAGAGATCTCAAGGCCGTCGAGATAGTTGATCAGGTGCTTAAGGTTGCTGAAATTATCGATCCCGGGGGCTTGTCTCGGGGGGCGATTAGCAATATTGTTTTGATGGGAATGGGCGAGCCCCTTGACAATCTCGAAGAGGTGATCAAAGCTCTGGAAATTTTAAAGTATGATGATGGCCTGCAATTTTCCAGTCGCCGGATAACCCTTTCAACCTGTGGTCTGGCGCCTAAGATTATTGAGCTTGGTCAAAGAATGGAAGTATCTCTCGCGATCTCGCTTAATGCTGCAGATGATGCCTTGCGGAGCCGGCTGATGCCGATTAACCGGCGCTACAATCTCGCCGAATTGATGGCCGCTTGCCGCAGTTATCCATACACCAAACATCGCCTGGTTACTTTTGAATATATACTTTTTGCCGGGCTCAATGACTCATTGGATGATGCACGGCGCCTGGTCAAACTGATAGGTTCACTCCCCACTAAAATCAACCTGATTCCCTTTAATGAACATCCTGAACTACCGTTCAAAAAACCTGAACAAAAACAGATTACCGATTTCCTCAAGTATCTGCAAGACCATAATCTGACGGTTATGACTCGGCGCAGCAAAGGCGCCGATATCAGTGCCGCCTGTGGTCAGTTGCGGGAAGCTGTGGATGGTGATGCGGCAAATAGTTAGTGTCTATTTGCCGCTTGCTTATTCAATAAAAGCGAATTCCAGGGAGAAATCGCCGAAGTCCGTAGTGAAAGGGAGAACCACAATCGACGATTTGGTAATGTGTGAGATGGTGTGCCCTTCACCGGTGACGATGGTAGGAATTCCGGCGGTCAGGTTGATGTTCTGAGCCTCAAGTTTGTTGCGGGCATCGCCGCAGATCATATTGGTAATTTCACCAACGGCATCGGTGACATCTTCATTGAGTTCATCATGAACTTCGCCCAGCATTTTTTCAAGGATTGCCTTGATACAAGGGAAAGTAAACGTGATTGAGAGGGATCCTTCTTTGTCGCCGGAAAGTCCAATGATTCCGGTAATGTCACCAGTTGCAGCCTGGTTTTTTTTAATGAAGGGCTTGCCTGGCTTCGAGGGCATGAAGGCCATGGTTTTTAAAACATTGATGGTGCCTTCGATGAAGGGGTTGATATAACGAACATCCACTGTATGATCTCCTTAAAAGAGTTGAGGCGGATAATAATATAATGTTGAACCAGGAGGTGTTGTTGTCGGACAGTCTCTTGGCCCTTAAGTATAGGCATGATCACGATAACCATCGACTAAGTAACAAATTGTCTGGTCAAGTTCAAGTGTTTTTTATAGATTTTTTTGCCGCTTATTGTTAGTATCCATTTTTAGACTTAAAAAAAGATGGGTTTGCCGGGAATTGCTCTTATTTGGTAGGTTGACAATAATGAAAGTTAGTTTGAAGATTTTTACATTTTGCTTGAGTTTGGCTCTTTTGTTTTGGCCCGGTATGGCTTTAGCTCTTGAAGAGGGCTCTTTGGCTCAGCGTTTGACTGCCGAAAAGAGGCTTGATGAAGCCTTGGTAGCGCGATTTTATCAGGCAGATCAATCTTTGGTCGATACAACTATTATTGCAAAAAATCTTAAACAGGTCGAATATAAAGCTACGTATGACCGTTTTTTGGCTCCTCCATCGGTGCGCAAAGCGCGAAAATTCCTCGATGAAAATCGACAATGGATGAAGGTTGTTGAGGATAAATACGGGGTTGAAGCCGAGCTCATTACGGCTATTTTTTTGATTGAGTCCGATCTTGGTCGTTATCCGGGCCGCTATAGTTTGCTCCAGGTTTTTACCTCTTTGGCCTCTTGCAATCAGGAAAAGTATTTGCGCAAGGTTTATAAAGAGCTATTGTCCAAATATCCTGAAATTGATTATCAGTGGTTAAAACGTCGAGCTCAGAAAAAATCGAAATGGGGGTATGAGCAGTTGGTTGCTCTATTACGTTTAGCTGACCGTCTTGAGGTCGATCAGGTGAAAGGTTCCTGGGCCGGGGCTTTCGGCATCTGTCAGTTTATTCCGAGCAGTTGCTTAAGTTACGCGGTTGACGGCAATGGCGACGGGCGTATCGATCTCTATGATTTTCAGGATGCGGCGGCCAGTGTTGCCAACTACCTTAAGCTTAATGGCTGGCGTTCAGGGCTTGACCGTAAGGCTCAGGAGAAGGTGGTCTGGAGCTATAATCACAGCCAACTATATTGTCGGACTGTGGTTGGATTGGCCCACAAGCTGCAATAATTTATCCTTGGCCATTACGATACTTTTTACGAGTTTTATTTATTTATGACAGATCTTAAAATCGGCGCCCTGATCTCTTTTGAGGGGATTGAGGGGTGCGGGAAATCAACTCAGATTGTCTTGCTGGCTGAGCGTTTGCGGAATGCCGGAAAAGAGGTTGTGGTTACGCGTGAGCCGGGTGCGACCCCTCTGGGTTCGAAGTTGAGAAAACTCCTTTTAGATCCCGCTTATAGTCCCGATGCCCTGACTGAATTGTTGCTTTATCTGGCCGACCGCCGTGAGCATCGCCGCTTGGTGATTGCTCCGGCTTTGCTGCGTGGCGCTCTGGTTCTGGTTGATCGTTACGTTGATTCAACGTGGGTCTATCAGGGTTTTGCCCGCGATGAAGTTGAATCCTCTTTAATCGAAAAACTTAATCGTCTCGTAGTTGGTGACCTTTGGCCCGAATTGACTTTTGTCCTTGATTGTCCGGTTCCGGTTGGTTTGAACAGAGCCCGGGAACGTAACCGGGAGACCGGTGCGGAAGGGGTGGCGGACCGTTTTGAACAACTCCATCTCGATTTTCATGAGCGGGTACGTCAGGGTTTTCTGGTTTTGGCTAAAGCGGCAAATGAACGTTTCAGGGTGATCGATGCGGATCAGGAGATCGAGATGATTCATAATCATATATGGCAGGAGTTTTCTTTAAAATATGCCATTAGCTGATCTTCTGGGACAAACGTTGGTGAAAGAGCGCCTCATCTCTATGGTGGAAAGTGGAAGGGTGCCGCAGGCTCTGCTTTTTGTCGGGCCGCAAGGCGTCGGCAAAGCTTTGGCAGCACTCTTTTTGGTTCAGGCTTTGAGTTGTCCCGAAAGGCAAAAGGGGGATGCTTGCGGCCATTGTCCATCATGCATTCAGGTTAAGCGCCAACTCTATCCTGACCTCCTGATAGTTGAGTCTGAAAAACGACAGATCAAGATTGAACAGATTCGGGAACTGCAAGACTTTATCAGTTATGCTCCGGTTGTGGGTGAGCGTCGGGTAATTATGATTAAGGATGCCCACCTGCTCAACCAACATGCTGCCAACGCGCTTTTGAAAACCTTGGAGGAGCCCAGCGCTGCGGTCTCATTTATTCTGCTTAGTCATCGTCACAATCTTTTGCCGGCGACCGTTCTTTCTCGTTGTTTGATGCTTCCCTTTATCTCTTTGAACGGGCCGACCATCGTACGAATTTTGGCTCAACTGGAGGCGGCAGGGGAGTTTTCTCAAGCCGATCTTGAGGAGGCCGCAGCCTGGTCCGGAGGAAGTATGGAGCGGGCCATTTTTTTTCTTGAGGCGGAGAATCTTGGCTGGTGCCGGGATTTTATCGAGCGTTTTTCCGGCTTGCCGAAAAACAGTATGCAAACAGCTCTTGATTTAGCTGAAGAGGTTAGCCAGAGCGACTCTTTAGAGATTATTTTCTTTGTCTTACGCAGTTTTCTGCACGATGCAATGCTGCAAAGCCAAGCGGTTGAAAACCCGACTCTTGCCCTCTCCGGATGGAGTGCTAACGTGGCTGCCTTTGCCGGTTTAGGCGTACAGCCACTTTTATCAATGCGTCAGCAATTGCTGGCCATTGAACGTGATTTAGCGGTCAATATCAATCTGAAATTGGCCTTCGAAGCTTTTTTTATGAATATTGCTACAGGTTATTGACAACTTTTTTAGGGGTTTTTAAATGGTTAAACGTTATGCCGGGGTATCTTTTCGTTGCTCCCGCAGGATTTATTGTTTTGAGATTGGGGCCTTGCACCTTAAGGTTAATGATTCGGTGATTGTTGAAACCGATCGCGGGGTAAATATGGGGCAGGTTGTGGTGCCGCCGGAGCAGGCGGAGTTACCCGATGGAGTCGCTCAGGAGGGGGTTAAAAAGGTGTTACGTAAGGCCCGCGATGATGATTTTGCCAAGCTCAAGGAAAATTCCGAGCGCGAAGTGGACGCCGCCCAGGTTTGTCGCGAGAAGATCAAAACTTATGGTTTGAAGATGAAGCTCGTGCGGGCCGAATTAATGCATGATGGTAATCGGATTATCTTCTATTTTACAGCTGAAAACCGGGTCGATTTTCGTGAGCTGGTCAAAGAACTGGCGCATTCACTACATGTTCGGGTCGAGATGCGCCAAATTGGTATCCGCGATGCGGCCGGGATGTTGGGCGGGGTTGGGATTTGCGGTCGCGAGCTCTGCTGTGCGACTTTTCTTTCAACCTTCGATCCGGTTACCGTGAAGATGGCCAAGGAGCAGAATCTGGCTTTGAACCCGATGAAGATTTCCGGTATTTGTGGACGTCTGATGTGTTGTTTGGGTTATGAGTATGAGAGTTATCGTCAGTCCGAGGGGCGGCGTAAGAGTCGCAGAAAAAGTAGAAGTGGTTCTGAACGGGAATCTGAACGGCCGAATCGGAAAGCGTCGGAGA
>JAYEGS010000259.1:0-10999 GCA_034659215.1 Pseudomonadota bacterium
TTGAGGATACCGAACCTGTGGACTACGACGCCGATCTTGTTTCTTTTGCCCCCTCCCTAAATGATCCGGGCAAAAGCCAAATTGTTTCTCTAGTGTCCATATCTGGGTGTATCCCATGGGGAAATAGTTGGACATTTCCCATCCTATGCTATGATTCATGGGCAGAAGGCCGCTATAGCGGCCTTCGCCTCGGTTCGTCATGTATATGAATTTGCAGGGATTAGGTGGGCCGCCAGCTCTCTCAAAAGGGTTCTCAAAAGGTTCTATTTGCCCAGGCAAGTGTCGAAAGAACCGGTCTGAATCGGAGTCTTTTATGTTCGTAGAAGTTGTCAATGCCGCACCATCTGTTTGCTTGTGTAGCCTGACATTATTAATAAAGTATAATTGTTGCCCAACTTTTTTTGTTAATAAACAGTATCAGTTTAACCTGCGAATGGCAACCTCTACCTTTCCGTCCAATTGCACACTTGAGATTAATCGTAAATATGAAGTTTTGCTTTGGTCGTTTATGTGTAGCTTGCTGCGTGTAAATGTCTGGAAAAGAATTTTTCACCTGGATAATTCTTTTCCAGGCAGGGCTCCCTTTTTGGCGGAAAATATCCGGAACGTAACGCCCTGATCTATCTCGGGCGGAAATTTTCTTATCGATTTCTCCAGCAGATGATCGACCAGTTCGCTACGGCGCTTTATCGTTTAGGGGTGGGGCATCAGGATAAGGTCATGATCTATATGGGCAACTCGCCGCAATGGGTCATTGCCAATTTTGCGATCCAGAAAATTGGTGCAGTGGTCGTGCCGGTCTCGCCGATCTACACCTCGCATGAACTCCTCTATATGGTTGAAGATGCTGAAGTTGAGACGATTCTTTGTATGGATACCAATTTTGGCTATGTCAAAGAGGTCGATCGCCGGCAATCTTTAAAGCGCATAATTATCACCAACCTGACCGACATGCTCTATACTTGGCAGAAGATTTTCGGCAATCTGGTCGATAAAATACCCAAGGGCAGTACCGTCAGAGGAGACAATATCTATCGTTTTAACGAGCTTTTGCGTAAAGCTCCGCCGCAGCCTCCGGCTGTCGAGATTGATGCCGATAAGGATCTTGCCTATATCATGTATACCGGCGGCACCACCGGATTTCCCAAGGGCGTGCCCGGCAGTCATGCCGGCGAGGTTTCATATGTCAGCGATGTGATGGATCTTTTTCGTGGTTATATTGAGGAAGGCAACGATACCATGATCATGGTAAACCCGCTGTTTCACATTATGGCCAAAGGTTTCTTGCTCGCCGCCGGTCTCAATTGCGGCGTGACGACGGTGTTGATGCCGCTTCCGGAGGTCGATGCCGCTCTGCGAGAGATAGAGCGTTTTAAAGTTCGCTGGATGCTCGGCGTACCCGCCCTTTACCGGATGATTCTCGAAAACGACCGGTTGTCAAGTTACGATATTTCATCTTTAAAATATTGCTATTGCGGGGGAGATGTGCTTCCGGGAGAGATCTTTAAGCGTTGGTGGGAGTTAACCGGCGACCCTCTCTATCAGGTTTACGGCTCGACTGAAGTTGGTCATCTGACCTACAGCCGTCTCGATCAAGATCCCGACCCCAAGACGGTTGGCACTGTTTTGTCCTCACGCCGTTGTCTGGTAGTTGATCCTGAAACCCTTGAAGAAGTTGAGGTCGGGGTTACCGGGGAGTTGTTGGTGACCTCACTCTATACGAATAAAAATTACTGGAATAAACCTGAGGAGACCGAGCTTGCCTATGTCAAGATAGTCGAAGATATATTCTACCGGATGGGCGACTATGTCTGTATTAATGAAAACGGCGAAATTCAGTTTGTCGAGAGAACTGCCGATACGATCAAATATAAAGCCTACCGGATTTCGGCTTCCGAGATTTTAAACATAGACTATCTCTGTGAACAGATGGGCAGCGACCACTGCCCGATTATCATGGAAACCGCCCTGCAAAAATAGTCTTACGTTTAAAAACGGATCAATTTTTGGCTCTTATAAATTCCAGCCCAGATATATAGCGGTTATGGCAGTCGTCATAACCAGTAAATTTAAGGGCAGACCGATTTTAAGAAAATCGGTAAAGCGGTAATTCCCGGGCCCGTAAACCATCAAATTAGTTTGATAACCAATCGGCGTGGCAAAGCTGGTTGAGGCGGCGACGGCTACGGCAATGGCAAAAGGCAAAGGTTCATAGCCTCCGTTCAGGGCTGCCGACCAGGCGATGGGAAACATCAGGGCCGCCGCCGCATTATTGGTAATTACTTCAGTCATAATGGTTGTCGCCAAATAGATGGCAGCCAGAAGACCCAAGGCTCCCCATCCGGAAACCATATCCAGCAGATTGGCGGCAATATATTGGGCCGCGCCACTTTTAGTCAGGGCCTGACTGATGCCTAAAGCGGCGGCAATTACGATTAAAACATTAAGTTCCAGCGAGCGCCGGGCTTCAACCACGGAGACGGCTCGACTTATAAGCAGTACCAGGACCGCGAGAGTTGCAGCTTTGAAGATATCCATAACGCCAAATGCGGCAAGTAGAACCATGCCGATCATGGTTCCAAAAGCGATCAGACTTTTTTTGTTGTCGACAACCGGAAATTCAGAAACTTTGTTGATCAGATAAAAATCCCGGGTTCCACCCCAGCGAGTTTTAAAATCCCCGCCCGCCAGCAATAAAAGAGTGTCGCCGGGTTTTAGGGTTATGCCGCCGATACCGCGCTGAATGCGTTCGCCATGCCGCCGAACCGCCAGCACTGCGGCATCGTATCGGCTTCGGAAATTACCCTCTTTAATAGTTTTCCCCAACATTGGTGATGAATGTGAAACTACCGCCTCAATAATTCCACTATGAGGGTCTCGGTGAGTAATCAGCCAATTTTTCTCTTCGATCGGAACCAGCCCTAAAATTCGACGGAGATGGGGGATGCCATCAGGGATGCCGACAAAACAGAGGCGGTCACCGGCAACTAATATTTCATTCGGTTTAACCGGAGCAACAACGTTATCTCCGCGAACAATTTCACTCAAATAGAGATGATTCAGGTGGCGCAGTCCGGCTTTGGCGATAGATTGGCCGATTATAGGGGCATCATCAGCTACCAGCATCTCAAAATGATAATCCTGGTCATTATTGCTGTCTTGGGATTTTTGTCGATCCGGCAGGATGAAATAACCAATCGTTAAAATGTAAGTCAGTCCCACAATCGCACATGGAACCCCGACTTTCGCCAGTTCAAACAGTCCCAAAGAACGGCCCCCGGCGTCTATCATCATGCCGTTAACCAATAAGTTGGTTGAGGTGCCGATCAGCGTGCAGACCCCGCCTAAAATAGCGGCATAAGAGAGTGGAATAAGATATTTACTCGGCGGCAAGCGATGACGGCGAGCCCACTCGGCAACCGCCGGGGCAAACATGGCGACGATCGGGGTGTTATTGAGAAAAGCCGAAAGGAAACTGACTGGAATCATCATTCGCAGCAGAGCCCGGCGTCGGAGCCCCTTGCCCCCGCCCATGGTTCGGTCGGCAAAAAATTCCAGGGCTCCGGAAGATTTAATCCCATAAGCGACGACAAAAAGCAGGGCGACGGTCAACATCCCCTGGTTGGCAAAGCCGCCCAGAGCTTCGACCGGAGTGATAACCCCGGCCAAAAGTAAGATCCCAAGAGCCGTAAAAAGAATCGCATCAGGATCCAATAGCTCAAAAACCAAGGCAACCAGCATAAAGCCGACAACCATTAGTGTAAATTGACCAGCAAAAGTCATTTTTATAATTTACCCATCATTAGAACGCACCCAAGAATGCACTCAGCCCTGTATTGTCTCAAAACAAAAATTAATCGTCATTCTTAAAGCACATCGACCCGCAAAATACAAGCCTCGGTTTGCGCCCAAATCCGTCTATTATGCCGACTTCCTGTATTGTAAAAGCGATTTTCCTGTCCACCGCTTAAATGATCTGGAAAATGTACTTAATTCTGCAAACCCCAACAGGAACGCAATTTCTGTCAGCTTTTCACTTGCATATCTCAGCAAATTTGCCACAGGTCAATTTTCTTAAATCTTGTGGTTTTAACTCTATGTCCATTCCTCTACGACCAGCACTGACAAAAATTGTTGGATATTTATTAGCAGAAGAATCAATAATGGTTTTAAGTCTCTTTTTTTGACCCAGAGGACTCACGCCACCTAAGACATAGCCTGTTGCTCTCTCCGCATCTGATGCTTCAGCCATACTCGCTTTTTTTGCTCCAATAGCTTTTGCAAAAAGCTTCATGTTAAGCATTGTTGATACGGGAACTACGCCAACGGCAAGCTCTTTTGTTCCATGTTTTACAACTAACGTTTTGAACACTCTTTCTTCAGGTATTCCCAATTTGTTTGCGGCTTCAGTTCCATATGATTCACTTGACGGATCATGGGCGTATTCGTGTGTTGTGTAAATAATTTTGGCTTTTTTGGCGGCATTGATAGCGGGTGTCATTTTTTGTTTAATACTCCTGCCCTTGATTATTTCCTTTACAATCCATTGAGAATGTCGTCAATATCGTCGCTCTCTGTGCGGTTTGTTGATGTTGCACTGTCATCTGGTGAATTGAGGTTGCTGATAGGGATAAATTCGGTCTCTTCCATGGAAAATTCAATATAGAAGGAGTGGTTGTCAGCTGAACGGAAAGCAATTCGCCGACATTGGGGGCGGTTTAACGGGGCGGCAATGGCCATGGTGATGACGCTGGAAATGCTGATAGCTTTTGGTTGAGGATTATTCGCAACTAAACCATAACGATTTTTGATCATTCTGCGGGCGTTGCCGATCACCTGATTAATGAGCTCGCCGATGCAGTCAACGACATCATCCGAGGTATGTTCACTCGCCAGTTCATCTTCCGGCATCCCCATAAAAAGCAGGGATTTACGGTATATTTCAAGGGCCACTGGGGCACTGAAATTCATGATGAAAAGGCCCGAGTAGTCGCCATTAAATTGGACAAAACATCCGATATCAGGTTTCAGGAAAACAGTTGGCACCTTTTGGATGGTTGGGGCCGTAACAACTTTGCTGTTGGTGGCTTTGCCAATGGTTTCTTCGCAGGCCAAGGCAAAAATCCGGGCAATTTCATCAATAGTGTGATCACTTTTTGAACTCATTTAGATCCTCAAGCCGGGTTATGTGGCGTTGAAATTTACTCTGTTATCATTGGCCGAATAGTTACGGCTGAAAAAGAAACGTGATGCCGACATCCGGCAATTTTTGATCAAGCTTTTATGTAAACTCCATGCTTCTCGTTCTTTATTTTGTTCTGCTGCTTTAACCGGTGGACGATGCCGTAGAGTTTGATTTTGCTATAGCCGGTTTTTTCGACTAATTTTTCTATAGTGATGCCGCTTTTATTGGAAATAATCAACTCCGCAACCAGCCCGGTAGTGGTTTTTTTGGTTTTGGGAATCTTTTGTTGGGATATTACTTTTTTTTGTTTTTTCTGTTTTAAAGAAGGGTCAATAGTTTTGCTTGATCTCTTTGCCGGTGGGTCAATGGACTTAGTTGGTTTTTTGCTAAAGTTTGGTTGCTTATCCATTTCAATGCCGAAGATATCTGAGAGATCGGCGTCCTCTATTACTTTGGCGCTCTTCTTTCTGGTTTTTTTCAGAAGTTCATCGGTTTTATCTTTGATGGCTCGGGAAATAAGGTCTTTAGTGTCGGCGCCGCGCAGTTTGAAGAAAAGGGCGGGGTCTTCGTCAAATCTGGCACC
Organism: Pseudomonadota bacterium; assembly: GCA_034659215.1. Taxonomy (GTDB): domain Bacteria; phylum Desulfobacterota; class Anaeroferrophillalia; order Anaeroferrophillales; family Tharpellaceae; genus Tharpella. The sequence goes on from JAYEGS010000259.1 coordinate 5,769, forward strand.
AACTCCATAGAGGGTCGCGGCGACATGTTTGCACATTGAGGCCCAGTCGGGGCAGCTGCAGTCGAAGCTGATCTCTTTGGGAACCGGAAACAGGCCTTCACCTTGGGCGAAAAAGATTTCGCCTAGCTCTTTGGGGAACCTTCCGGCTAAAAGATCCTGTAGTGATTTCAGTTCTCCCTGACACTGATTTTTTATTGAAGCCCAGAGCGCCGGACTGATGGGTTTAATGGTTATCTCTATCGCATAAGGTTTGGCGGTTGAACCTTGCACCAGCGAGATTACTTTACCGGGCTCTATTTTGAGATCGAGAACAGCGCCGTGGCGGAGATAACTCCGGCCCCGGCCGATACGATTGCTGAAATCGGCGTAGCGTTCAAGGTTTTTGTTCCATGATTTTCCCCACCAGGTACGGGCCAGGGTGTTGCCGTTAATGACGACGGGTTTAATGTCCGGTCTTTTTTTCTTGAGCTGTTTTAACTTTTTCGCTGCTTTGGCCTTTTTCTCAGCCACCGAAACATATCGTGGATATCCCCAACCGCTCATAATTATTATACCTAAACATCTAAAGTGAACATCTCAAGTAACTCATCGTTGTTCATCTCGGTTATCCAGTTTTCACCGGAAGCGGCGACAACTTCATTGGATAAATTTGCTTTTTGGGTCAGCATTGCGTCAATTTTTTCTTCAATTGTGCCCTTGGTCAGAAATTTATGCACCATAACATTTTTTTTCTGACCGATGCGAAAAGCCCGATCTGTGGCCTGGTTTTCGACCGCCGGATTCCACCAGCGATCAAAATGAATCACATGGTTGGCGGCGGTCAGGTTGAGACCGACCCCGCCAGCTTTCAGGGAGAGGACAAAAAAAGGTATATAATCGCGGCCCTGAAATTTTTCAATAAGTTCTTTTCTTTTGCCGACCGGAACGCTGCCATGTAGAACCAGGCCTTCGCGTTTAAAGATTGTTGCGAGAAAGCGGGACAAAGGTGCGGTCATCTCTTTAAATTGAGTAAAAACCAGAACCCTTTCCCGTTTTTCATAGATTGTTTCGCAAATCTCGCGCAATCTTGAAAATTTGCCGCTCTCTTTTTCACTAAAGAGATCTGCGCCCAGATATTGATCCGGATGGTTACAGAGCTGTTTGAACTTCATCAGGGCCGCCAGGATAATACCTCTTCTCTGGATACCGTCAGCATGTTCAATCGCATAACTCACCCCTTTTAAGACTTCGTGATAGAGAACCGTCTGTTTTTTACTCATGGCAGCCCAGGTTTTGACCTCGACTTTGTCGGGCAGGTCGGCAATAATCGATTTGTCGGCCTTTAAACGTCTTAAGATAAAAGGGCTCACCATTTTCCGCAGACCGGCATAACCATCCGGGTTCCGGCTTAAGTTTTTACTGAAACGGCTAAACTCTTTGGCGTTACCGAGCAGCCCCGGATTGAGAAAATCAAACAGGCTCCAGAGATCCGAGAGCCGGTTTTCAACCGGCGTGCCAGTCATGACAATGCGGTTTACGGCACTTAGCTTTTTTACGGACAGGGTCTGTTTGGTTCCGGGATTTTTTATGGCTTGAGCTTCATCTAAAATAATGTAATTCCAAGAGTAATCCTGTAACCATTGATATCTCTGCACCAGAGCGTAGGTCGTGATGACCAGGTCGAACCCATCAAGTTTTTCCGCATTTAGTTTCGGTACTTTGCCCGGCTTATGGAAGTCTGGGTGGGCGACAAAATAGACCAGTTTCGGAAAGAAGGTATCAATTTCATTGCTCCAGTTTGCGAGCAGGGAGGCGGGGATGATGAGAAGCGAGGAGCGAGTGGCTTTGACGGTTTTTTTTGTTTTTAACTGTTCTTTTTTCAGGGCATTGAGAAAGGCTAAGACCTGCAAGGTTTTTCCGAGTCCCATGTCATCGGCCAGGCAGGCGCCGAATTTTAACTTATGCAGGTAGAAGAGCCAGTTCAAACCATCTTGTTGATAGGCGCGGAGCTTGGCTTTAAAGGTTTTGTCGGTTTTAATCGGGGCGAGGTTTTGGGGGTGGGCTAACTTTTGTATAACAGTTTGCAGCCAGGCGCCGTTTGAGATGCCGGAAAGAAGCTCGTCGGTTTCCGCGCCCAGCAGTTTTTCCGGGTTGATCGAGAGGCGCATCGCCTCCAGCAGCGTAAGCCCCGCATCGGCGCCCAGCTCCCGGGCCTTCTCGTAGGCTGCCAGGGTCTCTCTTAATTTATCTGGATCAACGGCTATCCACTTGTTTTTTAGAAAAGCCAATCCGGAGGACTCATTGAGGAGTCGGCGGGCCTCCTCTTCAGATATTTCAGTGTCGCCAATCATGAGCCGGGGGCTGAAATCGAGCAGGGCCTCAAGGCCGACCATAGATGGCGTTTTCTCGCCGATACTGAGATTTAGTCCGATTTTTGCGGCTTTACCCTTCCACCAGTTGGGAATCCGGCAAAGTATGCCGGACTCCTCATAAAGCGGAATCTCTTTAAAAAATGTAAATGCCTCTTTGGTTGACCAGGCCAGCGGGTAAAAGAGTTCGCCGCTTTCGCGCAGCCCGGCTACCAGTTCGCTTCGCTGGGCCGCATCGTCCACGGTAACCAGAAGTTCAAGCAGTTTTTCATTGTCGTCTTCAAACTCTTCCAGGGCATATTTTAAGGGCAGGTGGTGGGATTCGCCCGCTTCATCCAGCCGGGACGAATAGGTGGCGAGAAAAGCGAACGGGTCGTCGCCATTTTTGTTTTCAACCAGATGAAAATAGATGCGGCCCGCCAGATGAACGTCGGGGCTGTACTCTTTGAAAAATTCTTCAACCGAGCCCGCATAGGCCGCAATTTTTTGTGAAAATGATCGGTGCAGGGCTTCCCATAACTCGATAAAAAGCTCTGCATGAAGATATTCACTGCCCGGCATCATCGGAATCTGCTCCAGAAGCCGGGCGCTCTCCTCGTCGCTCAAGGGGATGATGACCTGGTTGCGGAGCTCTTCCAGATTTGGCGTCAGTTTAAGTTTGCGGACGAAGAGAGCAGAGAATCTACGCCAAAATTGCAACGTGGGAGATAGAGATAAAGCTCTCTTGTTATTGCAGAATCCGAGATAAAAGAGCCAGCTTTCCGGGTCGCTGGAATAGTGTTTATAGATCTCGTTTTGCAGATTTTCACCGGATTGGCTGATTTTCCCGGTAGTTGTGCCCCACTCCAGTTGGATGTTGCCATCCGGCATTACTACAGCATTAAGTTGATTATATGACATTTAATTATTCGGCTCTTTAAGATGTAACCGCCCGTGCGGCGGCGGTCAGGGCGCCTTCGAGGTAGCCGCCGTGTTGGTTGGCGGTTTCGGTGCCGGCAAAATGGATGATATTGTCCCAGAATGAGGTTTGGTTGGCCGGAGGGTGGTAGAGGGGATGCGCATACATCGGTGGTTGATCGAGTTGGGTTGCGGTAAATTTCTCTCGCGCCCAATCTTTATAGTAGAAACTTATCGGTCGGCCCGCCGCCGCGCCGTAAATAAGGGCGAGTTGGTCGAGAATTGCTTTACTTAAAAGTGCTTGATCGTTGCGTTGGGCCGCCGGAATCCCGACAAATCCGGTTAATCCGTATGGCCCTTGCTCATGGTTGGAGGCGTCGTGGAGTTCGCCCATGGGGCCGCGCTGACTGAAAGCCTGGCCTGAGAGTTTTGTTTGGCGCCAGAAAGGCTCTTCGTAGAGGGCCGTAACTTTCGCCTGACCCGCCATCCAGGTGCCGATTTTGAGCATCGCCTGGGTCAGGTTTGTGGGGAGATCGGGGTTAAAGAGAATGGTTGAGGCGGCCAGACGCGGCGGCAGAGCGAGAATTACTTTTTTGGCCTTAAATTGAACGAAAGGATCTTTTTCCAGCTCACCAACGCTGACCAGAGCTTCACTGCCCTCTTTTTCGATATTGCAGACCGGATGATTAAGCCGGATGGCTTTTTCCGGAATCTCCTCGCACAGTTTTACGATCAGAGCCATCATGCCGCCGCAAAGCCGCCATGAAAGGGGCTCGTTCGTGTAACCGCTAACCGTTTGCACCGTACCGTTCGAGCTTTGAAAGCGGCCCAGTCCCTCTTCAAACTGGTGATACCCCTTCAAACCCAGGGTTTGAATAAGCTGCGCCATTTTCGGGTGAATCGCGGGCCAGTACCAGGAGGGGCCGAGGTCGGAAAAGAATCCCTGATCCTCGGGGCATAAAATCCGGCCGCCGAGGCGCTCACGGGCTTCAAGAACAACAAAAGATCGGTTTTTTTGAGCTAAAAGGTTGGCGGCGTAGATCCCGCTGAGGCCGCCGCCGATAATTAGAGTATCAACTGTTACTGTGGACATATCTAAATTCCGTTAAGTTTTTTAAGAGAGTTGCCAGTCGGCCCGTACGAGATCGACGATCTTGCGGTCGTCATCAAAATGAATCTGCATTTCATCCCAATTGGGTTTCCCTTTGATTTTTTGCATCAAAAGACCGTCTGTATCAAACCAGCGCGGCAGAACCCCACCCAGGAAAAAACCCGATTGTTTTAACATGGCGGCCGCAGCCCCGACGGAGGGGGATGCTAGTTTGAGCCATATCTGAAAAATTTCGACGCCCTCTTTCTGCAAACGTTGCTCTTCTCTGGCCAAGGTTTCAGCAAAATCGCTACCGTTTTCTATGACCGCAATTCTCGCGATGTTGGCGAAACTAAAAACCTCGGTTTTGAGTTGGGTTTTTACACTTTCGGGTAGTGATTGATTAGTAAGCATGAAGGTGCGCTGATCATCCAGAGTTTTGTAAATGAAGCGTAATTGCTGCTCATAAAGAGGGGGCAGGTAAATTGTATGGGGGTTAGCTTTTAGGGTTTTAAAATTAATTGTAGTTGAAACCCGGCCTTGGGCACTCTTTTCCTGACTGTAAGCCGCTGCCGGCATCAGATCGACCTCGATAGCTCGGGTTACTAAACCAATATTATGACAGAGTTTCTGAGAGAAAACATGGTTGCAAACGGCCTCGCCGTAGACTAATTCGACCCCGAATTGTTGCCTGCCGACTTCAATGCCGTGGGCAACCATATCTGTAAAAATGCCGTGGCCGCCGCGATAGTCGGCATGGACAACGCCGGCACCGGTCTCGTAGATTTTTTTGTAAGGAGCGCTTTGGTAGAGGGCGTTATGACCGACGATGTCACCGTTCGGCGTCCTGGCGACGCTGGAGATGATGCGACCGGCCGCATTTTCCGTTTTCAGGA
>JAYEGS010000260.1:0-2167 GCA_034659215.1 Pseudomonadota bacterium
AAGCCTCATCGACAACCAGGATACCATCCAAATTTTCGGCCATTTGCCGAATGTAGTCGTTACTGAAAGAGAAACCCAGGGGCGCATTGGGGCTCGTCAGAAAAAAAAGCTTAACCCCATCCAACTGGGGCTGATAAAGCGAACCGTCTTGAAAGAGCGGCAAAATCCTGGCCGAACCGCCACGAAGACGGGTCAACACCGGATAAAGTGAATATGAAGGTGAAAAAAAAGCCACCTCCTCACCCTCTTCGACAAAAGTATCGAGAAGAATTCGCAAAAGTTCATCGGAGCCATTCCCGGCAATCACTTGATCCGCACTGCAACCGACAACAGTTGCTGCAACCCGGCGCAACTCCAGACTCTGCGGATCGGGATAACGACGCAAAAGTTCACGGCTCGCCAAAACCCGTGAAATAGCCTGAGTCACCGCCGGAGACGGAGGAAATGGACTTTCATTCGTATTTAATTTTACGATTTTGCTGCCCGGCGACGGCTGGCGGCCGGGCACATAGCCCGCCATCTGCCGAATCTCGCGCCGGGCATAATCTGCCCCTGATTTTTTTAAACTCATAAGATACGGGCCGCTTCTTTAGCAAAATAGGTCAAAATCATATCGGCTCCAGCCCGTTTCATCGAGAGCAGAGACTCCAGCATCGCTTTTTCACCATCAATCCACCCCTTTTCCGCCGCCGCTTTGATCATGGCAAACTCGCCGCTGACATTATAGGCGGCCAAAGGATGATCGAATTCGTCTCTCAATGTACGTATAATATCAAGATAAGGAAGCGCCGGCTTAACCATAATGATATCGGCCCCCTCTTCAATATCGAGGGCCGCTTCACGCAAGGCTTCGCGAGCGTTAGCCGGATCCATCTGATAACTTTTTCGATCCCCGAACTGAGGTGGAGATTCTGCGGCTTCACGAAAAGGACCATAGAAAGCCGACTCATATTTAACCGCATACGACATCAATGTTATCTGATCCAAGCCGGCCTCATCCAAAGCCTGGCGAATAAAACCGACACGGCCATCCATCATATCTGAAGGGGCCACCATGTCGGCTCCGGCCCGAGCGTGGGAAACCGCCTCTTTGGCCAACAGTTCCAGGGTTTTGTCATTGTCAATCCGACCATTTTCAACAACCCCGCAGTGCCCGTGCGAGGTGTACTCACAGAGACAAACATCAGTAATCACGAGAAGATTGCTGACTTCGGCCTTTAGCGCCCTGACCGCCTGCTGGATAATTCCATTATCATCATAAGCACCGGTACCCAGCTCATCCTTACTCTCGGGAATACCGAAGAGAATAACTGCCGGAATTCCTAAGCTTTTCAATGCCGCAGCTTCTAAAACCAGTTCATCAATAGAAAGCTGATAATTACCCGGCATTGAGCTGATCTCATTGCGTACCCCGCGACCCGGACAGACGAAAAGGGGGGCAATAAAATCATTGACCGAAAGTGAGGTTTCACGAACCATGCGACGAATATTAGCATCAGCCCGCAAACGCCGGGGCCGGTAAACAGGAAAATACATAATTAGTAACTTACTCCTGAAAGTTTGTCATAAAAAAACAAGATTACAAATTTAAAGGCCTAGCTTCATAGCATTTCACCTACTAAAAGTACAATCTTTTTCTCTTGAACGAGCCGATATTCTCTGATTGCAGTTGACACTTTTGAGTGAGACAGTTATAAACGGCCTGCACTAATAAAAACCTGATAACCACCGAGAAATAATGGATATTATTTATACATCTCTGCTGGGCGCGGCCTTAACTCTCTATACCTTAAGTATGGTAACCGGTTTCGTTCATCTTTTTCGCCCGCTACCCAAAGCTCTCATCTGGAGTAACTACTCCATTCAGGCCGGGTTTGTTTTTCATCTGCTGGCGTTTTTATTTCGTTGCGGCCAAGCTCAAACCCTGGCCGTCACCAACATGCACGAATCTTTCTCATTCTTCGCCCTGCTCTTGACCCTGGCTTTCTTGTTGGTAAATCGCAAAAAACCGATGCCGATACTGGGCACGTTTGTCTCACCTTTACTGATTATCTTTACCCTCTGGGCTTTGGTCACCTCGCACACGATCACGCCTCAACCCCCGATTCTAAAAAGCTTCTGGCTCCCGCTCCATGTCCTCTTGAGTTTTGCCGGCAACGCGTTCCTG
>JAYEGS010000261.1:0-2163 GCA_034659215.1 Pseudomonadota bacterium
CCGGCAATACTTTGACAGAAACTGATCAGGGCCGAAAGGAAAGAGGCCACGATAACGCCCGCTAAAATCATGCTCTCGGGCATCACCCGACCGCGACTACGAGCAATAAAATAGACTAATGACAAGGATAAAACGGCCCCGGCAAAAGCAAACCAGGGGATAATGGCGGTACCGGAGAGGATAACCGGCAAGACGCAAAAAGTCGGCAATAAAATCGCCACCGTGGCCCCGAATGCGGCACCCGCCGAAACCCCGATCGTAAAGGGATCAGCTAACGGATTGAGCAAAAGCCCCTGAAATACAACCCCGGCAACCCCGAGACTGGCCCCGACCAAAAGGGCGGTCAGGATCCGAGGCAGACGAACATCAAGCACAATCAGACGAACAGCGGCGGCGCGACCTTCAAGCGCAACATCCGGAGAACCGGAAAAAAAATCGACAAAAACCTGCCAAACCGCAGAGAGCGGTAGCCGGGCCGCGCCGACCGAAGCCGCCCCGATAATTGTCAAAACCAGGAGAAGCAGAAGAAACAGACAAAAAAGAAGCGCCGGTACCCGGCGTTGAGCAACCACCATAAAGCTAAATCCCTACCAACTCATCGATCATTTTCATATCGAGCGTGGTTGATAGAAGATCGGCCAGGGCATTAAGCCCATCTTCTTTACGTTGTTGATAGGATATTTTAACAACCCCGGCACCAGAGGCTTGACCGCTTCCTACCCCTACCTGCTCCCTCAACCAGTTAAGATAAGCTGAGCGAAAACCATCATCATCAAAGATACCATGCATGTAACTGCCCCAAATCCGGCCCTGGTCGGCAATAAAACCATCAACATACTGACAACCATCACTTTGGGTCACCTGCAACAGGGGTTCAGCCACGCCTTCAAGGGTGGTTCGCCCTTGATGAATCTCATAACCTCTAACTTCAAGACCGGAACCGAAACATGAGGCGGTAACCCAAGCCCGACATTGGACGGTAATCTTTTCCGGAGCCATCTCGGTGGTCACCGGCAAAAGGCCGAAACCTTCAATCTCGCCACGCCCGGATTCGATCATTTCCGGATCGAGCAGACGTTTACCCAACATCTGAAAACCGCCGCAGATACCAATCACCGCCCCACCCGCTTCGATAAAAGCCCGCAACCGGCGCGGCAAATCGGCATCATGTAACCGAGCCAGATCTTCAAGCGTATTTTTACTACCGGGCAGAATAATCAGATGGTAGCCCACCAATGCGGCCTGCGGTTCGAGATAGTCGAGCCGCACTTGCGGTTCGTGTAGAAGCGGGTCAAAATCGGTAAAATTTGAGATATGGGGCAATTTAATCACCCCAATCGCAATAATTTGTTCAGAATCTGCTCCCTTAAGCCCTTTTGCTTCATCAATTTCAAGAGCCACGCCATCCTCTTCGGGCAGATAGATTTCCCGGCCAAACCAGGGCACGACCCCGACAAAAGGCACGCCGCAGCGAGCCGTAATCGTTTCAAGTCCGGGCTCTAAAAGGGTTACATCACCGCGAAATTTGTTGACGATAAAGCCCTTAATCAACTCCTGCTCGTCATCCTCAAGAAGCTCCAGGGTTCCGATCAGAGAGGCGAAAACGCCCCCTTTATCGATATCACCAATCAACAGAACCGGAGCCTTGACCCGAGTTGCAAGCCCCATATTGACGATATCTTTATCTCGTAAATTGATCTCGGCCGGACTCCCGGCGCCCTCGATAATAATCAGCTCATATTTTTCCCGCAGCCGGGCCAAACTATCCGATACAGCCTGCCACGCGGTCTCTTTGTAGTTATGATAGACGGTGGCCGACATATTGCTGACCGGTTTACCATTGACAATCACCTGAGCCCCGATATCGCTGTTCGGCTTGATCAGAACCGGATTCATATCGACATGCGCTTCTAGACCGCAGGCCTCGGCCTGCACCGCCTGAGCCCGGCCGATTTCATCCCCTTGCGGGGTAATAAAGGAGTTTAGAGCCATATTCTGCGCCTTAAAAGGCGCCACCTTGACCCCACGCCGCCGATAGTGACGACAAAGACCGGCCACCAGCGCACTTTTCCCAACACTGGAACCGGTTCCCTGTAACATTAAGAGTTTTGCTGACATATTTTTATTCAACCTTAATTTTTATTCGTTTTTGCCAATCAAATC
>JAYEGS010000262.1:0-2160 GCA_034659215.1 Pseudomonadota bacterium
CTTTATTGATGAAATAGGTATTGCATTGGTTTATGGTTTGTGGTTTAAGGGAGTAGCGATAAAATTTGATAGCAATGGTTAGGCTGCGGAGGTATTACAATGCCAAAAATATCAAACGTGCAATTACATATTCTGATGACCTTTTTGCTATTTAGTATTATTTTTCTGATGACTCAGGTGGCCGAATCTGAGATGACCCTCAATGATAACGTTAACGTCGAAGGTCAGCTTTTCCTTGAGGGCTCGGGCAGCGGAGTTACTTTCGCCGATGGTACCACTCAGACAACGGCAGTAACTTCTTCCTGGCATCAGATATTGTCGGCGAATGAGCGTTTTGAGTTGGTTATGCCCGTGGTGGCTGGGCCAATCACGGTCTACCACGCTGTGCTCGACCATGAGACCGGACTAGTTTGGCAAAGATATACCAGTGACACTACATACACCTGGAACGAAGCTCAAGCGAATTGTTACATGCTTTATTGTGGGACTCGTTTAGGTTGGAGGTTGCCAACTGTAGACGAATTGGCGACACTAATTGACAGAAGCCAAACCGAACCGAGTCTGCCGCAAGAACACCCTTTTACTAACGTTCAATCGTCTTTCTATTGGTCGATTACTACCGGCGGCGGTTATGAGGACGGTGCTTGGGGTGTTGATTTCAGTGATGGTAACGCCGGTTACGCTAATACGGTAAATACAGGCTATGTTCGCGCAGTTCGTTCTGGGCAGTGATTGATGATGGAAAACCGGGGTCGGGCCACGTTAACTCTTTGAATACACAAAAGTTATCATCTTATCATAGCCCATTACATGGCCTATAATCGCTTTTTAGGAGTCAAAAATGCCATAGAAAAAAGGGGACAGATTTATTTTCTGTTATCAAAGAAAATTTTCAAAAAAAGATATGTTCCTTTTTTCCCTTTTATCGATGGTGCGAAGTAAAACTAAATTCCAGGCTTGACATTGGTATCAATAATGATATTATATATTAATGGGACAAGTAATAGACATTCTTCAACAACTCAGTAAGCATCCTGCCAATGTCCGTTTTTCTGATCTATGCAAACTCTGCGAGCATTATTTTGGTAAACCTCGACAATCAGGTAGCAGTCATAGAATCTACAAAACTCCTTGGCAAGGTGATCCTCGGGTTAATATCCAAAACCATAAAGGCAAAGCCAAGGTGTACCAGGTAAAACAGGTGCTTGCTGCGATAGAAAGACTGGAGGTAGAAAATGCCACTAAAAAATGATCATTACACATATAGGGTTACTTGGTCTGAAGAGGACAACGAACATGTCGGACTTTGTGCTGAATTTCCCAGTCTTAGCTGGCTTTCCAAAACGCCTGAATCAGCATTAAAAGGTATACGTAACGTTGTATCTGAAGTCATTACAGACATGAAAAGAGATGAAGAAAATATACCTCAGCCGATTGCCAATAAAAATTATAGCGGGAAATTTATGGTTCGTCTTCCTCCTGAAATCCACCGTAACCTGGCAATTCAAGCCGCCGAATCTGGCGTAAGTATTAACCGGCTAGTAAGTTCCAGATTAAGCCGTTAGCACTAAAAAATCACACAACAAGTATTGATAGACAAGCCAAACTTGGCAATATCAGTTAAAATGGACTATACTCCGAAAAAGTTAAACTAATTTGGAGAAATAACCATAATGGAAGAATTTAACAGGTTGCAGATCATCGATCTGCCGAAGAAACGGATTAATCGGGGACATCCACCGATTATTAGTGAAATCATCTTCAAATATTCGGTGGCTGTCACCGGTTTTCGGTTTTCGCTCGGCCTATCTGTTTCCGCCCCTTTCGTCTGGCGGTGCCTCAATAGCCGTGGCATGACCGAATTTACCTACCCTCCCCTATTTTCATTTTTTCAAGCTTAATTTTAGAGTATCACAACCACCCGCCCCTAATTAACGACCCCAACCGGTTAATGAGCATCCAATTTATAATTTCTGATAAAATCGAGAAACACCTCGTGGTGTTTCATAAGGCCAAAACGTGTTTTATAGATTATATAAAAATTTCTTTCTATGGAGTAGTTTTCTATAGGAATGGTAACAAGCAATCCGCTCTCCAATTCACGCTTGACTGCGTGAAGTGAAATTATTGAGATCCCCAGTTTAGCCAGAACCGCCTCTT
>JAYEGS010000263.1:0-2155 GCA_034659215.1 Pseudomonadota bacterium
CTGGGGTTGCTCGGGTCTGAAATGTCGAGAATTGTAACCGCGTCATCTTCCCCGGCCGCGACATAGGCATATTGTCCGGAGACATAGATTGATTTGGCTCCTTTCAGCCCGAGAAGGCCTATGTCGCTAAGTTTGCCGACATGGCTGGGACTGGTCGGATCTGAAATATCAAGAATCTCGATCCCGTTATATGCCGCGACATAAGCATATTTGCCGACGACACAAATCGAGTAAGCTCCGTCTAATTCGGTTGTTAGGGGATCGTCAAAAATAGATCCGACATGGGTGGGATCGGTCGGATCTGAAATATCGAGAATTGCAACCCCGTCATCATTCTTCGCCGCAACATAGGCATATTTCCCGGATACACAGATCGAATGAGCTCCATCAAGTGCGATAGTGCCGCCGGAAACATCATCAGCGAAGGAGCCGACATGGGTGGGGTTGGTCGGATCTGAAATGTCGAGAATTTCAACTCCATCTTCATCTGATGCCGTTACATAGGCATATTTGCCGACGACACAGATCGAATAAGCTTTGTTCAGCAGGGTCGTGCCATCGTCGCTAAGCGAACCGACAAGGACAGGGTCACCGGGAGTTTGCAGGAAATTGCCCTCTTCAAGAGTCAGTTTCTCGGTCGGTGAGGCTGTGCCGATGCCGACATTACCGTCAGTATTCCAAGCTCCGCTGCCGGGCAGGTTGACGGTGCCGGTAAAAGAGGGGCTGGCCGCGGCCGCTTTATCGTTGAGCTGGGTCTGGATGGGCGCGGTTACATTTTCAACGTAATTGAGCTCGCTTGCCGTCGCCGTCACCTCGGTTGAATTGATGCGGAGGGTTGTCATGTTGGCGGTACCGGCAACATCAAGTTTGTAGTTGGGCGTCTCCGTGCCGATGCCGACATTACCTATGCTGTCAAATGTCATTTGAGCCTGAAGTGGCAACGTCAGGAAAGCTAAGAACAATACGACAAGAAGTCTGAAAAAAAATTTACAGGTAATCTTTTTCATCGTTAATATCCTTAATTTCGGTAGTGTCAGGTTAGAAGAGAGTAAAAAAATTTTAAGCTCAAGCCCTTGAGCCGGTTTATCCAGCGCTTGACCGATCTTGTTCAGCCTTCCTTCTGATAACATAATATGGTGAGGGTTACCAGTGATAAAAATTAAACCACAGCTTTTCGACTTTTGATTGCATGTCGACGTTAAAAAATGGTAACTATTCAGTTACCGTAATCCTCTAACAATTTTTTTACGAGAAACAGATGAATAAATTTTCTGACTTGCTGGATCTGGCCTGCCATCTTGGGGCGGCTGATGCGACTTTGATTGAGGTCAAAGATATTGTGGTTAAAGATGAGCTTGCCGGGATGTGTCTGGAGCCGCGTTGCGATGGTTACGGTCGCTCTATGAGTTGTCCGCCGCATGTTGCCGGGCCGCAGGGTTTCAGAGAGATGATGGCCGATTATGGCAAAGCCCTGGTTTTTAAACTTGAAGTTCCGAAAGAGGTCTCTTTTTCATTTGAACGGAACGAAGTTTTGGCTCTGATTCATGAAATTGGGGCCGGGGTTGAGAGGGCGGCGCGTAAATTGGGTGCGGCAAAAGCCCGGGCTTTTGCCGGGGGTTCCTGTAAAGAGCTGTTTTGCGCTGATTTCCCAGAGTGCCGGGTACTGGATGAGGGCAAGGCTTGCCGTAATCCGCATCTGGCTCGGCCCTCAATGTCCGGTCATGGTATCGATGTCGGCAAACTGATGGAGACGGCAGGTTGGCCCCAGAAGTCGGTGGTTGACAAAGATGAATCGATGGCAACCTTTACCGGCTTGGTTCTGCTTGAATAGTTACAGATAGTTATCTCTATCTGTAACTACTTAAGCGTAATGTACTCTTCAAACTATCTCGATACGGGGACATTGCTCTAGGCGGCGGCGAAGCCGCTTGCCGATCTGAGCTGTGTCCCCTTCGAAGCCGGGCGAAGCCAATGTTCGCGCCATTTGCAGTGGCTTTAAGGTGATTACGCTTAAATAGTTAACTCTATCTTTTAAAGAACGAGAAAGTTTTTTAGAATTGCCATGCCGGCTTCGGTGAGGATTGATTCGGGGTGGAACTGGATGCCCCAGATCGGGAGTTCGCGGTGGTGAATGGCCATGATCTCTTGATCGTCA
>JAYEGS010000264.1:0-35720 GCA_034659215.1 Pseudomonadota bacterium
CTTCACGCGCATCTTTCGGAATACGGCCGTTGAGAATTGATTCAGAACGGAGGCGACGACCGATGGTTCTTTCCATCATCTCTCCCAGCTCAAGAATCCGATCAACATTAACGCCAGTATCGATCCCCATCTCATCCATCATCACAACCATGTCTTCGAGCACTGAGAGGCCGACAACATTAGGATCTTTATAGTAATAAGATCCAGTGCCTAAGCCCGGTATACCGTCAACGAAGTTGGCGGGCTGTCCACCGGTACCGCCGAGGGTTGCTTCAAAGTTGGTAATCCCGGCCTGCAAGGCGGCCAGAACATTGGCATTACCCCAACCCCTGGTTACATGAAAATGAGCAATATGTAGATCCGGGTTCGGCAGAGCATCAAGAATCATCGAGAAATAACGATAAACCTTATCCGGCGGCGCAGAACCATCGTGATCGGCATGTTCGATATCATCAGCCCCAATGCTGAGCCAGCGACTGGTAAATTCAACCGCATCCTCAAACCGGGTCGGCCCGGAGATCGGACTGCCCCAGATGGTGCTGACCGTACCACACATCTTGATCCCGGCATCATGACATTTTTTGATGCAACGCTCGGCTTCTTTCCAGTAAGCGGGCAGAGTTGAACCGGAATTGGCAAAATGGTGCTCCTCATCAGTCGAGACCATCATCAGAATCCGGTCGGGACCATAGCCCCGCTTCTTCAACTCAATCGCTCGATCAACCGCACTTTCACGAATCGTAATACAGGTCCACTCAATATCATCATGATTGATACCGCGTTTAGCCAAACGTTTTTTGAAGATATCACTGTGAACATTCTTGAGCAACTCTTCGGCATCCTCAAACTGGATCATATTACGGGGGTCGCCGAGATTGGTTACCTCCATGCGCTTGACGCCGGCAAAAGCCAGTTCCTGCAGATAGTAGATTTTGGCCCGGGTCGGGATGAAGTGTTCCTCATGCTGAAGACCGTCGCGAATGGTGATATCACCAATATTGACTTTTTTCGGCATTCTTTTAAAGAGGTCAAAAAGATCGTGGTTTGACATAACATTACTCCACTATTACTATTTTTTACATTAATATCCGGGATCGGAATCAGCCCCCTGGTCCACAATAGAAAATATGAACCAAAATTCGACTCCATAATTAAGGGGTGGGCGCCAGTCGCCCAATAATCCCGGTTAAGCGGGTCAGTCCACCAACTTCATTACGAGTTGGTTTGTATTATACTACTCGCCAGTATAAACCGGCGCTCTCTTTTCACGAAAGGCGGTTAACCCCTCAATCCGATCTTTGGTCGGAATCGTTACGGCATAACAGTTGGATTCAATCGCCAAACCGCTGCCGAGATCGACTTCACTACCATAATTGATCGCATATTTAGCCATTTCAAGAGCAATCGGAGCATTCTTTTTGATCCGCGCCGCCATTGCCAGAGCGGCATCGATAAGGCCGCCTTCCGGAGCAATCTGATTGACCATCCCGATAGCCAATGCCTCATCAGCTTTGGCCCGATGGGCCGTAAAAACCATCTCTTTGGCCTTACCTTTACCTAACAAACGGGCCAGACGCTGAGTGCCGCCGGCACCAGGAATAATTCCCAAACTGGTTTCAGTCAAACCCATAACCGCATTGGGGGCGGCAATTCGAATATCTGAAGCCAAGGCCAACTCAGTCCCACCGCCAAAGGCATAGCCATTGACCGCAGCAATAACCGGCTGGGGCAGATTTTCAACCATAGTAAAGGTGTTGCGAATCATCTGGATATACTGCTTCACCTCAATCGGGGTCATCGTCGCCCGTTCTCTCAGATCAGCTCCGGAACAGAAAGATTTTTCCCCGGCTCCAGTGATAACCACAACTCTCACCGTCTTATCAACACTAATTTCGCTGACCAACTTATTCAAGTCCGCCAACAGCTCCCGACTTAATGAGTTCATACTCTCGGGACGATTTAAAGTAACGATGAGGACACCGTCACGATTTTCAGTTAATAATAATTGTTCAGACATTTATTACTCCTGTTCTCAGAATTTATCACAACCGGCGCTAAAGGCCAGCATGTGACTGTTACCACTTTTTGTCACTTGGGCCTGATGCCGGGCCACGGCCAGCAATGCTTGACTATCGATACCGGTCTTTATCCCCATACGATCGAGACAAAAAAGAAGATCTTCGGTTGCCAGATTACCGGCAGCTCCCGGAGCATAGGGACAGCCGCCAAGCCCTCCGGCGGCGGTATCGTAACGATCAATACCGGCCTGTAAGCCGGCAATCACGCAAGCTAAAGCCCGACCACAACTATCATGGAGATGGAGACCTAAATCAACCTTCGAGAAACGCTCTTGCAACTGAATTGAAAAATTATAAACCTGATCGGGAGTTGCGACCCCCAAGGTGTCACAGAGAGTAATCTCGGCAAGCCCGAGAGTACTCAAACTTTCGACCAGCCGGTCAACTGCCAAAAAAGCGATATCCCCTTCATAAGGACAACCAAAGACATTAGAGATCGAAACCCGACGAGCAACACCATCAGGTACGGATTTTAGCATGGCTTCAATCTCAGCCAGAGTTTCCTCTTGAGGACAACCCAGATTTTTCCGGTTATGGGTGTCACTGGCTGATATAAAAAAAACAATTTTACCAACGCCCGCCGCCAAAGCCGGTTCCAAACCACGCCGATTCGGGACCAGGGCTGCGGTTGTCAATCCCGCAAGCGGCTTAATCGCCTTAAAAAGAGCGGTGGCATCCCGAAGCTGCGGAATCGCCTTAGGGCTGACAAAAGAGCTAACTTCAATCTCTCTGAAACCACAACTCGCCAGATCATCAACAAGATTGATCTTGGTCTCCGTCGGGATAAAATCGGCAAGATTCTGCCAACCATCCCGAGGAGCCACTTCGACCAGGCGAACTGCTGTCGGCAAACTATCGTAATAAACAGTCAACTCCGCCTAAATCAAAGAGCGAGCAATAACCAGACGCTGAACTTCGGATGTTCCCTCGCCGATATCAAGAAGTTTTTGATCGCGATAGAAACGTTCTACATCATACTCCTGCATCAAGCCGTAACCACCATGAATCTGAACCGCATGATTAACCACCCGGCCCATAGTTTCGGAACAATAAAGTTTACCCATGGCCGCTTCGCGTGAGAAAGGACGATTGTTGCTGCGTAACCAACAAGCTTTATAAAGCAGGTTGCGAGCCAGTTCAATCTCCATCGCCATATCGGAAAGTTTAAACTGGGTTACCTGAAAATCATACAGAGGACGATTAAACTGAATCCGTTCTTGAGAATACTGCAGAGCCTTCTCAAAAGCTCCCTGAGCGCCACCTAAACCCATAGCCCCAATACTCAAACGACCGCCGTCAAGAGTTGCCACCATCTGATGAAAACCTTCACCCCGACCGCCGAGCAGATTTTTGGCCGGTACGCGACAGTCATCAAAGTAGATTTCGGTCGTATTGGAAGAACGCCACATCATCTTCCCATGCATAACCCGGCACTCCATCCCGGCAGTTCCGGCAGGCACCAGAATACAACTCATTTCATTGCGTCCATCCGCACGTTTACCGGTGATTGCCTGAACAATTACAACCCCGGTATTCGGAGCTGAAGCATTGGTAATAAAAATTTTAGAGCCGTTAATAACCCACTCATCACCATCAAGTACGGCATTGGTTTTCGAGTTGCCGGCATCAGAGCCGGCGTTGGGCTCGGTCAAACCAAAACCGGCCAGGATCTCACCCGTACAAAGCCGCGGCAACCACTCTTTTTTCTGCTCTTCGCTACCATAGTAGTAGATCGGACCAATACCTAAAGAGTTTCCGGCAGCAACCGTTGCGGCCTGAGAACCATCAACCCGAGCAATTTCTTCAACCGCTATAATATAGGAGGTATAGTCGAGTCCGGAACCACCATACTCAGGAGATACAAACATCCCGAAAAGCCCGAGGTCTCCCATTTTTTGTGTCAGTTCCAGAGAAAATTCTTCCTTTTGATCGAGTTCCTGAGCCAGAGGAGCTATCTCTTTTTCAGCAAAACCACGCACACTTTTACGTAAAATTTCCTGTTCTTCCGACAAATCATAATTAAGCGCCATTGGTTTACCCTTCCTTTTATCCCACCTTACGTTAACTGTTAAACTAAAACCAAAAAAATAACGGTTGCCAATCTCAAAAGCTGAGCACTGTTATATTATTTCGCGAGGCTTGTCAACGAAAAACCATTTGACCAGAACCAAGAAGCGATCAAATAACAAAAAATTTATTTCAGCTGACAATAATGATTGACAAAGAAAAAAAAAAACATTAGAAAGCGCCTCGAATCTGCTTGACGATTGTTTTACCGGCGGTGTAGCTCAGGTGGTTAGAGCATACGGCTCATATCCGTAGTGTCCGGGGTTCAATTCCCTGCACCGCCACCATTTTCCTCCCCTCACCTACAAAACAGATCCAAACTACAAATTTCCCAGCAACTGCTTATATCCGCGTAACTGTTCAGCGTAATCACCTTAAAGCCACTACAAATGGTGCGAACATTGGCTTCGCCCGGCTTCGAGGGGGACACAGCTCAGATCGGCATAAAGGCTTGCGCCGCCGCCTGGAGCAATGTCCCCGTATCGAGATAGCTTGAAAAGTACATTACGCTGAATAGTTACATATCCGCAAAACAGTTGCAATCTCACGCCACTGCTGATACATTAGCACCTGCCAAACAACCAGACCTCTTTATTTCTTAGTGGTTTTCTACCTATAGACTTATTTCTTATACAGGAAAAGTACGATGCTGGCTTTCATTTTTGACCCCCACCCGGAATCGGCTGAAGAGATCGCCCAAGTTGTTAATTCGATTGGGGTGGAAACAAAAAAACTAAAATCTCTAGCGGAACTGCTCACCTCCCTACAAGGTGAGTTGCCTCGTCTCATCATCAGTGAAGCGATTATTAGCGGATATGACGATTTCATCATTCTTGAACATATAAAAAGTGACAAAAAACTGCAAAAAATTCCGGTCATCATAACCACCAGTCAGGCGACCCGGGAAAACATCATTAAAGCCAGAAAACTTGGTGCTAACGGCTTTATCACAAAACCTTTCGACAAAGCGGGCCTCATCAAACAGATAAAACTGGCTCTTGATATCCGCGACCTTGCCCCAGCCGGTAAACCTCCAACAAAGATCGACAGAAGCCAGGGAACCCAGCGCAAACTCTCTCTCAAAACCATCAACAATGAGCGCTTAAAAAGCCAGATCATGCAAAAGATTGAGGAGATCCCATCCCTTCCGGCAATCGTTTACAAGGTTATGGAGCTGGTCAACAGTGACAAATCGAACGCCACCGACTTTGAAAAAGTTGTGGCCCGCGACCAGGCTCTGGCGGCCCGTATGCTGCGCATGGCCAACTCATCATTCTACAGCCTCTCACGAAAAGTCTCAACGATTAGCGATGCGGTTGTCTATTTGGGGCACAATACCATCCGCAGCTTAGTTCTAGGAGCCTCAACCTCTTCACTTTTCAAGCGCAGCCTGCCGGCTTACGGTTATCAGCGTGAAGGTCTCTGGCAACACGCCAACATTGTTGCCTCTCTTTCCCGTGAAGTTGCCTCAGCGGCCCACCTGACGCCGGAAGAGATTGAAAGTTGTTATGTTGCCGGCCTGTTGCACGATATCGGCAAACTGGTTCTTGGACCTTTTGCCCAGAAACAGGCAGACAGTTTTGTCGGTTTACTTCAAGAAAGTAAAGAACTTACCGAGGTTGAACAGGAACTCTTAGGATTTACCCACGGCGAGATCGGACGTATTCTTCTGGATAAATGGAAACTGCCGAGAAATCTGGTTGAAACCGTAAACTATCACCACCAGCCGGAAACCAGTACTTACGCGCCACGAGAGACTTTAGTCGTCTCTGTAAGCGACTCGATCAGCAATCAATTCGGCTTTGCCCTGGAAAAAGAGCTACCGGGAAATGACCCGGAAACCTTCATTCGACGACTGCAAAGACTGGGGCTTGACCCGCAATGGCCGCAAAATGAAGAAGAAAAAATCAGGAAACTTGCTGAAGATGTCGTCTCCATGCTCGATAGCATATAATTTTAAGGTACACCTATGATCCCTCTACCCGCAAATCTGGTTCACGCCATCCTTGCAATCCACTTGGCTATGGAGATGGAAGAACTCTATGCCGCTCTCGGAGAATATTTAAGCAAACTCTTCGGGATTCATCAATTCTCCTGCTTTCTCTATAACAATGACAGTCGCTGCTACAGCCTCGACTACTCGACCAAGATCGAAACTTCTTACTGGGATGAAATTGCCTTCAAAGATGAAGAGGCTCCTTTTACGGCACTTTTCGGCAATGAGCCTCTGCCTTTCCCGACACCTCTCCACTGGTTTGGAGAACGTTACGACATGTTCTGGGCCAAAAAACTGACCCATGAACATGAAACCGCAGCGGCCATAGTTTTCCATGAGTTTCCAGAAAGCATGGATGACCAAGCTATTTCACTACGCTTTCTCTTAAACCACTTTACCACGGCCATGGTTCGCACCACCATCTACTGTGAGATGCGCAACACCAAGGAAGAACAAGCCACCCGCCTTGATCTGATCAATGAAATGGGTACTCTGGTCGGCAGTAAATCACTGGAAGCAGTATTGGCGACATTGATGGGAATGGCTTTAAGGATAATGCATGCCGAGGTCGGCTCGATCTTGCTCTATAACGGTGAAGGGGAATTAACGACAGAGGTTGAGTGGGGTTTAAAAGAGGAATGTCTCAAATCTCTTCATTTCCAGGATAAAAACAAAATCCCCTACCTGGAAAAAATGAGCTCAATGAATGAGGTTTTTTTCGAAAAGGATTTGAGCCGCAACGACCAACTCTCACTCCAGGATGAACAATACCAAATCAATTCGATCGCCTCTTTTCCGCTCTATACACCACACAAAAACTATGGCCTACTCAATGTGGTCAACATTGACATAAATACTATCGTTGATGAACAGGAGATAGACACATTAAGAACTATCTCACAACTGGCTGCAACCACTATTGAAAACTATCAACTCCACAATCAACTGTCTAAACCAACATTATGAGCCGTATAAGACTAAAACTACCCGAACCCCAGCAATTTATCTACTCCACTGAGATCGCACCAAGAATCAGCGACATCAACTACGGCAACCACCTAGGACATGACCGCCTTATTACCCTGCTCCATGAAACCCGTCTCCGTTTTATGGCAAAACACGGTTTCAGTGAACTTGACGTTGATGGCAGCAGCATTATCATGGCTGATCTAGCCATCTCCTATAAGACAGAAGTCGTTTATGGCGAATCTCTGACAGTTGATATCGCTTTGATCGAACCCTCCCGCGCCGGCTGTACTTTCTTTTATCTGGTGAGAAAAAAAAGTGACCAAAAAGAGGTCGCCAGAGCCACCACCGGAATCGTCTTTTTTGACTACCAAAAGAAAAAAATCACCCGTATTCCACCCGCGTTTGCCGCCCTTTTGTAAGGACACAACACCCCATGAAAATTCTTCACACCTCGGACTGGCATCTGGGCCGCTCGCTCTATGGCCGGAAACGCTATGATGAGTCTTCGGCATTTCTTGACTGGCTTGCTGATTTGATTGTGAGCGAGGGGATTGATGCCTTGCTGGTATCAGGCGACATTTTTGACACGAGCACACCCGGTAACCGGGCTCAAGAGTTGTACTATCGTTTTCTCTGCCGGGTTTCAGCATCTTGTTGCCGGCATATTGTGGTGATTGCGGGAAACCATGATTCCCCCTCCTTTTTAAATGCCCCGAAAGAGCTTCTGCGCGCCTTGAATGTTTATGTGGTTGGCTCAATCAGCGAAAACCCGGAAGCTGAAGTTATCGCCATTTCCGGCCCGGATAAAATTGCGCAAGCAATTGTCTGCGCGATTCCCTACCTGCGAGATCGCGATATCCGTACCGTAGAAGCGGGAGAAACCATTGACGACAAAAATACCAAGCTCATCAATGGCGTGCAAAAACATTATGCTGAGGTCTGCGAAGTTGCCGAAAAAAAACAATCTGAATACGGTGACATTCCCATTATCGGCATGGGGCACCTCTTTACAACCGGCGGCAAAACGGTTGATGGAGATGGTGTGAGAGAGCTTTATGTCGGCTCATTGGCTCATGTCGGCGAAGATATTTTCCCGAATTGCATAGATTATCTGGCCTTAGGCCACCTGCATGTTCCCCAAAAAGTTGGAAAATCAGAACGTATTCGTTATTGTGGTTCACCGATTCCCATGGGCTATGGCGAAGCCACTCAAGAAAAGAGCGTAGTGCTGGTGGAATTTGATGGCCGGAGACCGAAAATCAATGAATACTCGATTCCATGTTTTCAAGTCTTAGAAAAAATATCCGGCGACATTGATAAAATCAGCGCCAGAATCGATGCCTTAAAATCAGAGTCCAGTAGCGCCTGGCTGGAGATTGAATACACCGGCAGAGAGATCGCCAGCAACCTGCAGGAGCTTATGGATGAAGCGATTGCAGGTACGAATATGGAAATCCGCAAGATAAAAAACCGGCGGGTCATTGAACAAATCATCAACCAAAGCGACAAGGCCGAGACGCTTGATGACCTCGATATAAATGACGTATTTATCCGTTGCCTGGATAGCCATGAGGTAACCGAGGAAGAACGCCCGGAGTTGATCCGATCTTATCAGGAGATTATTCAATCTTTGCAAGAAGATGATTTAAATGAATAATCATCCACAGATAAACATAAGTGATTATAATCGATGAAAATATTGAATTTACGCTTTAAAAACCTTAATTCACTAGTCGGCGAGTGGTCGATTGACTTTACCACGCCCGAATATGTCGGCGACGGAATATTTGCCATCACCGGCCCGACCGGGGCCGGTAAATCAACCATTCTCGATGCCATCTGTCTGGCTCTTTACGGCCGCACCCCGCGTTTAAAAGCAATCAGCAAAAGTGGTAACGAAATCATGTCCCGGCAGACCGGAGAGTGTTTTGCTGAAGTCACATTCTCCACTGGCGCCGGACAATTTCGCGCGCATTGGAGTCAACACCGAGCCCGCAAAAAACCTAACGGCAACCTGGCTGAATCAAAACATGAGATTTCAGATGCCAAAAGCTGCCGCATTCTGGAATCGAAGAAACGCAATGTTGCCGCCGCCATTGAAGAAAAAACAGGCATGGATTTTGATCGCTTTACCCGTTCCATGCTCCTGGCTCAGGGCGGATTTGCCGCTTTTCTGCAAGCCGCACCCGATGACCGAGCGCCAATCCTTGAGCAGATCACCGGCACCGAAATCTACAGTAAAATTTCGCAACATCTTCACGAACGAAAACAGAACGAACAGGGAAAGCTTGAAATTTTAAATGCGGAAACCGGCGGCATCATCATTTTAAGTGATGAAGACGAAACAGCATTAAAGCAGGAACTTATAGAGCAAAAAAAAACTGAAAAAAATCTGTGGACTAAAAATGAAGGGCTGAAAAAATCGATTGCCCGGCTTAATGACATTGCGGCCTTAAAAAGTGAGCTCTTAGCCATCGACCAGGAAGCAGAGGCCTTAAAAAATGGTTTAAAAGCGTTTGCCCCGGATCGAGAAATATTGCTAAAAGCCCTTAAAGCAACAGAACTCGAAAGCGAATACGCAACCTTAAGCTCAAAAAGAGAAGAGCAAAAAAAGGAGCTGCAACTTTTAACCAACTTAAAGATTCAGCTACCGGACCGGGAAAGGGCTCTGGGAGCAAAAGAGACCGCCTTCAATAAGACTGAAGAGGCTCTATTAAAGGTCAAAAGTGAGCAAAAAAATGAACTGGAATTAATTAAAAGAGTTCGCGAGTTAGACCT
The DNA here is from genome assembly GCA_034659215.1 of Pseudomonadota bacterium. Taxonomy (GTDB): domain Bacteria; phylum Desulfobacterota; class Anaeroferrophillalia; order Anaeroferrophillales; family Tharpellaceae; genus Tharpella. The sequence continues at coordinate 9,889 of JAYEGS010000264.1, forward strand.
TCATATATTAAAGCAACAATCTGATTTGCAATCTGCCGACAGAGATTACCGAAAGCTGAAGGCTCAACTTTTCGAAAAAAAAGGACAACAGCAAAAGCATGTAATCGAGCAAGAGTCGGCAACCATAAAACTTGCCAAAGTAGACGACTACCTCTTAGTCAATGCCGATGACGCCACCCTGATTACCAACTTGACTGGAATAAATGAGCAACTCAAAGGCCTAAAATCCATAAATGAAAATATCTCCGCTAGAAACAACCGGGTTGCAGAACTTAAAAAACAGACAGAATCAGACAACACCCGGCATAAACAACAACAGGCGTTAAGCCTAAAGCTCAAAAACAAGCATGATGCAACCCAAAAACTGGTAACCCACACACACACATCTATGGCCGAGCTTTTAGGTGACCGCCATCTCCGGGAGTACCGAGCTGAACATGACGCACTTCTTAGAGAAATGGCCTATCTAAAAAAGATCGCAAGCCTTGAAGATGAGCGGCAAAAGTTAGAAGACCATAAACCATGTCCCTTATGCGGTTCTCTGCACCACCCTTTTGCTCAAGGTAATAGTCCAAAAATTGATGAAACCGAAAAAAAAACCGCTAGCTTAAGCTTCCTGATTCAAAGAGTGGAAGAGTTAGAAAGTAAGTTACAAAAATATGAGTCTGAAGAGAGAAAGTCTGGTTTCGCCTTAGCTGAAGCGGAAAAACAACTCGTTCAGACCGAACATAAAAAAAATGATTCACAGACCAACCTCCAGCGCTTCGAAAATGAGTTGCGGGCAGCTTCGGAAAAACAGGCTGAACTGAAAAATGATCTGATTTCCGAATTGACCCCATTCGGCATCATCAAGATCCCGGATGATGATGATCTCAACACCATCGCCACAGGCCTCGGAATCAGGTTGAAGGGATGGCAGGATGCGCAAAAACGAAAAACTGAAATCGAAAACCAAAACCTGGAGCTGGCAGCTGAGATTAAAAGCCTTGAGACGATCATGCACACACTCAACGATTCACTCAAGGAGAAACAGAAAGATCTAGACGAAAACAGACGTGTATTTACTACACTTAAAATCGAACGTAAAGGATTATATGGCCAAAAAAATCCGGACACCGAAGAGCTTCGCTTGACAGGCCAAATTGTTGCCGCCGAGAAATCTAAAGACGCGGAGAGAGAGAGCCGGGATCTGGCCCGACAACAATTAAATGATTTAAAAACCCGAATCACCACGTTAAACGAGAACGTCGCCAAAAGAGAGCCCGAACTCAAAAAACTTGAACCATCTTTTATAGCAAACTGTAAAAAAGCCGGTTTTGAGGATGAACCAACCGTTATAAGCTATCGACTCTCTCCTGAGAAAAGAGAGAACTTAAATCAGCAAGCAAAAGTGCTGAACGATAAACAAACTGAGATTAAAACCCGTAAAAATGATCGAGAAATTAAACTTGCTCAGGAAATAGATAAAAAAACAAGCGAAAGCCCACTGGATGACCTGCAAAAAGTGCAGATGGAGAACCAGGAATCGCTGAAAAATATGGGTGAGGAGATTGGGGCGAACAAACAGAAACTCAGCAATAACACAATGGCTAAAAGCAAGCATCAAGAGCAGCAACGATTAATTGAAAAACAAAAAAAAGAGTGCTCAAGGTGGGATTCACTACATCTACTAATCGGTTCAGCCGATGGTAAAAAATACCGAAATTTTGCTCAGGGACTCACTTTTGCTCTGATGGTAACCCACGCCAACCAACAACTGGAAAAAATGACCGACCGCTACCTCCTGGTTCGCGACCGGAAACAACCGCTTGAACTCAATGTTATCGATAATTATCAGGCATCTGAAATCAGATCGACCAAAAATCTTTCCGGCGGCGAGAGCTTTATTGTCAGCCTCTCTCTGGCTCTTGGTCTATCCCAGATGGCGAGTCAAAACGTCCGGGTTGACTCGCTCTTCCTGGATGAGGGTTTCGGCACTCTGGATGAAGATGCTTTGGAAACCGCCCTGGAAACCCTGGCCGGGCTCCAACAGGACGGAAAACTGATCGGCGTCATCTCCCATGTCTCAGCCTTAAAGGATCGCATCAGCACCAGGATAAGTATCCAGCCGCTAGCCGGGGGCAAGAGTACAATCAGTGGCCCTGGCTGTAAAAGAAGACAAACCGAAAACAATTAGTACCTTACAGAACATTTCTTGTTCAAAAAAACAAGAAATGTTCTGTAAGGTACTTATTTGCGGGCCGAAAAGCCGCCTTTGGGTTACAGGGCTTATCCCCGCATTAGAATTTGAGGTTGACAGTTGAGCCGGGAACAGATAGGCTGTAAGCAAATAAAAATTCATTCGTAAGGAGAAGAGAATGAAAGAGCAGCGACATTTCAGCCGGATAACATTTCAGGCCCATACTAAAATTGAGATCGAAGGACATCCATATGGTAGTGAGCTCCTGGATATTTCGCTAAAGGGTGCATTAATAAACTGCAGCACCGAGTTGCCGCTCACCTTAAGTAAAGACGTCCTGATCAAGGTTTTTCTGCCCTCTTCGAGTATCTCCATGAATTTTAGCGCTCGTCTGGTTCACCTTGATGGAGATCATTACGGATTCAAGTTCACCAGCTACGATGCTGAAAGCATGACTCACCTACGCCGCCTGCTCGAATTTAACCTTGAAGACCAAAATCAGGTCATCAAGGAACTCTTTTTCCTGCAAAAAGTGTAATTATTCAGTTAACCCGCAAATTCAGGGTACACAATCCCGATTTCCTTCGGAAAATCGGGTTATGTCCCCCAAACTTGCTGAAAGATTAATATATATGACCACCAGCAACCTCAAAATCGGAGCTCTTCTCCTTTACAAAAGTCAGCCGGCAAAACTTGTCAAGCTGGGCGATAAAATTGAAATTGACCTCCTTTCAAAACCACTAAGCAAAAAAGTTCGGCCCAAAGATGTCTCCTTTCTTCACCCCGGCCCGGTTACTGAGTTAAACCTTTTACCCCCGGACATGGATGAGCTTGAAGAGGCGCGATCTCTTTTAAGTGGAGAAGAGACAACTTTAGAGGAAATTGCTGAACTGGTTTTCAATCAGATCACCGCTTCAGCGATCTGGAGTGCTTGGCAGATTGTCACTGAAGGAGTCCATTTTCACGGTTCTCCAAATCGTATCAAAGCTCGTTCAGATGAAGAATTAATTCTCGAAAACAAGAAAAGAGCCGCCAAAAAAGCCCGCCAGGAGAGCTGGCAATCTTTTCTTGAAAGAGTCGAGAAAAAAACCATCATCGACTCTGACCGAGCCTTCCTTACCGAAGTCGAGAATTTAGCTCTGGAACAGGGTACGGAAAGCCGACTGTTACAGCATCTGGGCCGTCAACAGTCGCGAGAAAATGCTCACGCCATCCTGCTTGAACTCGGTTTCTGGAAAAAATCATACAATCCTTATCCACAACGCTTTGAGTTGGTCTGTGACGAAAGCAGTGAACCACAAGATCTGGAAAGACCATCAGCTTCCGCTGATGAAAAACGCCTCGATTTAACTGAACTTGCGGCTTTTGCCATTGATGATGAAAACAGCAATGACCCCGATGATGCGATAAGTTTTGACGGCCGACGGCTCTGGATTCATGTTGCCGATGTCGCCAGCCGGATAAGCATTGACAGCCCCAATGATGCAAGAGCTAAGGAGAGAGCCGCAACCCTCTACCTGCCGGAAATCACCCAAACCATGCTCCCCCCGAGTTTGACCGACAAACTTGCCCTCGGCCTGCAAGAGGTCTCCCCGGCCCTCTCTTTCGCCCTTGAAATTGATGAAAACGGAACTATCCTGGATCTTGAAATCATCCCCAGCCTGATCAAGGTAACCCGCTTGAGCTACGATGAGGCTGAAAAACTGCTCACAGAGAACAGCTCTCTAGCAAAAATATGGACTCTGACCAAAGCCCATCGGGAACAGAGGCTGAAAGCCGGAGCCGTTGAGATTGATCTCCCGGAATGTAAAATAAGAGCCGTCAACGACCAGGTCACGATCACTCCCCTACCCAACCTTAAAAGTCGTAACTTGGTAAGTGAAGCGATGCTGATGGCTGGTGCGGCTTGCGCCCAATATGCAAAAAAGCATGACCTGCCAATGCCACATGCCGGTCAAGTACCACCGAATGAGATGCCTGAAACCGATGACCTGCCCACCCTGGTAGCAATGTACGCTAAGCGCCGATCAATGCGAGCCGGTCGCTTAAGTTGCTCTCCACAATCCCATTTCGGCCTTGGTCTTAATTCCTATATCAGGGTAACAAGTCCCTTGAGACGCTACCTTGACCTGGTTGCCCATCAACAAATCCGCCTGCATCTGGCGGGATTGCCGACTTTAAATGAGAGTGAAATCACAACCCGTATTGCATCCGTCAATTCAACCAGCAGCCAAATCAAACAAACCGAGCGCCTCTCCAACCGCCACTGGACTCTGATATTCCTTCAGCAGCACCCGGATTGGCAAGGGGTTGGGATAGTGGTGGCTGAATGGGGACGAAAATCTCTGCTCCTTATTCCGGAGCTAGCCTTGGAAATTGAACAAGCAATCACTGGAAACCAAGCCCCGGGCACTCACCTGCAACTTTTTTCCCCGCGTGTCAATCTCCCCTATCTGGAAGTCTTTTTCCAAACTAAAGTAATTAACTAAGTAAAAATTTCTACAATGCCTGCAAAACCCTTTCCGCCATCTCTTTTAAGGGGACGACATGGTCAACCCCGCCACTTTTAACCGCCTCTTTGGGCATGCCATAGACAACACATGAAGCCTCATCCTGAGCAAAATTTACGGCTCCGGCATCTTTCATTTCCCGCATTCCTCGAGCTCCGTCAGCCCCCATACCGGTCAAAATAACGCCGATCGCATTAGCCCCGACATAACGTGCCACAGAACGAAAAAGTGGATCAACCGCCGGCCGCTGATAGTGAACCATGGGCCCGTTTTTCACATTCACCAGATAACGAGCCCCACTGCGACGCATAACCATATGAAAATTACCCGGGGCCAGCAAAGCCCGACCGGGACGTACAACATCACCATCCTCAGCTTCCTTGACCTCAATCTGGCACAAGTCATTAAGCCGCTCGGCAAAAGCAGTGGTAAAATTGGCCGGCATATGTTGTACCATAACAATCCCCGGCGCATTAGCCGGTAACTGGGTCAGAAATGCTTTTAAAGCCTCGGTTCCACCGGTTGATGAGCCGACGGCGATAACCTTGTTCGTGGTTTCACTCAACGCCGCCAGACGTTTTCCGTTAAATTTACTTAAATCGATCTTTCGAGCTCTTTCAGAGACATCAATCAGCGAGGCCGCCCGAATTTTTTCGGCCAGCTGCTGACCCATATCACCAACACTGTAGGCCTCCCCAGGTTTGGCCAAGACCTCAACCGCACCCGATTCCATCGCCTCAAGCGCAACTTTGCCGCCTTTGCGGGTCAAAGAACTGACAATAATCACCGGCATCGGAAAATGTTTCATCAACTTGCGCAGGAATGTCAGCCCATCCATTCGCGGCATCTCAATATCGAGCGTAATCACATCCGGACGCAAGGCCACAATCTTGTCTCTGGCAACATAAGGATCAGGGGCCGTACCGACAACCTCGATATCTCGCTCCTTGGCCAACTCCCGGGTAAAAACCTGGCGCACCATAGCTGAATCATCAACAATCAGAACTTTAATCATCGACTATTTTCCATCCGTTCCAGAAGAGTTGAGCCCTACCAGCAAAACCCCCTCATCAGAGCCATAAATAAATTTTTCAACACAATCATCCAGAGTTGCGGCAGTTAAATAATCTCCGGAAACCGTCGGGATACCAAGCTCAAGACGGGCTTCAGGATCGCAGATATTAACCAGATTACCGGCCACCATATTGCCTATCTCTTTGAGCACATCCTGACATTGAGCCAGGCTTGCGGTCTCTTGGTCAAGGCCGAGAAAATCCGCCGCAATCTGTTGCAATAATCTTGATTGGGCTAAGAATCTGAGCTCATAAGCAAAATCAGAACCCTTAATAACCACCTGGGCACCAATAAAATCTTCACTTACGGGTAAAGACCCTGACCGCGGTTCCAGAAAAACAAAAAACATAGTCTCCAGAACTTCAGAAATCACAGTCGTCAGATTCTGACTGATCTTCTCCAACAGTAGCATCTTCTTCTCCTCCTAAAATCTCGACCAGCAAAGCTTTAATATCTTCCGGACGAAAAGGTTTCTTGATATAGCCGGCAGCGCCCATAGCCAAAGCCCCGGAAACAACCTCATCCCGGGATTCGGTCGTGATCATGACCACCGGCATTGAAGCCATCAACGGATCACTCTTGATTTTTTTTAGCAACTCAATCCCATCCATCTCGGGCATATGAATATCTGATAAAACTACATCGGCCCAGAAATCTTCAAGTTTAGCCAAGGCCTCCAGGCCATTACCGGCTTCAACTATCTCTCCGACATCAAAACCGGACATGGCAATCACCTTTTTTATAATTGCCCGCATTGACATCGAATCGTCAACCACTAATATATTATACGCCATAAATTAACTCCTAAACCGGCAAAAGACCGGGATCATAACAGAGTAACAACCCTCAATGTTCACTGACACCGGCGATATCGCAGGTTTTCTCCATCTCTATCTGAAAAAGAAGAATCAGCTCTTCGAGATCTTTCTCCTCAAGCTTCAATTTCTGCAAAAGCAGACTATGTCCGCGGCAAGCCAAGCCATCAACCCCGGTACCATAACCGACCATCACCGCAAGATTGTTGGCCAAAGCCACCAGCTCGGCCAAAAGCCGAAACTCTTTCGGAGCCCGATAAGGTTTATGGTGAAAGGCGATAGCCGCAACAATAGCCGGAGGAAAATCCCATGATTCCGCTATCTTACCACCAATCTCAGCGTGATCAAAGCCTAAGACCTCTTTTTCAGCCTCCTGAAAAGAGTACTCACCGCTCTCCACCATGCTCTCTATAGCAAGATATTTGTCAGCGACAAAGGTACTTAAAACAACCTTACCGACATCGTGCAGCAGGGCTGCGGTAAAAACCATATTTTCATCAATTTTAAGCCGTAGATGACGGCGTAAAACCTGAGCCATCACGGCCGTAGCCAGAGCATGACGCCAGAGTTCATCAGCAAAAACGGCATATCCTGCATTGGGTTTTTCATAAATTTTACTGGCGGCCCCGGAAAGCAGCAACTGTCTCAGCTGGTTAGCTCCAAGGTAAACAACTGCTTCTTTCAGGGAGGAGACCTTGCGTGGCAGACCAAAATAGGCCGAGTTACAAAGTTTGAGAATGTTTGCCGTAACCGCTTGATCAACCTTTAAGATATCCACCAAACCGGAAACTTCATATTCAGGTTCCGCCAATGCCTGCATGGCCCGTTGCACAACCTGGGGAAAAGGAGGCATCTCATCGACTGCGGCAATGATCTCTTCCATCAAGCTCATAACTCAACCATCCCTTTTTTGGAAATTTTCAGGTTTATCTTGCCATCGTCAATCTGCATATACATGGTTCTGTTACAATTGCCGCCAATATCCTCACCGTCAATCATAACATTATTCTTCCAAAACATTTTACGCAAAATTGCGTAATTACGTTTACCGATATTGAAGGTACCGGCATCATCCATAATCTGGCTGCCGCCGGCGACCTTGATAATCATCCGCTTTTTATCAGCTCCGAGTTTGTAGCACTCTTTGAAGAGTAAAGGTATGCCCTTATTGGCAAACATCGCCGGATTCTTGGCCGCCTTTTCCTGATTTATTGATGAGTCCGGCAACATATAGTGTAAAAGCCCGCCAACCTTGGCCACCGGGTCATAGACGGCAAGACCGATACATGAACCAAGAGAGTAGGTCACCAAAGTATCCTCGGGATTATTGCTGACCTTAAGATCAGCTATTCCGATCGTAACCAAAGACATCAGCCCTTTTTCCTGTAGAGTGAAGGTTGAACATAAACAAGGTCGTGTTCGACATTGGTCAGACTTTCCGAATGACCAATCATAAGATAGCCGCCGGGATTAAGAAAGGAGCTAAACTTGTTGACCAGCTGACCCTGGGTTGGACGATCAAAATAGATCATGACGTTACGACAGAAGATACAATCAAAGCGACCTTTGAAAGGAAAGTCATGCATCAGATTCAAACGAGCAAATTTGATATTGGCAACAAGTTTCTTGTCAACCCGAAAACGGCTGCCATCCTGATTAGCAGTAAAATATTTTTTCAGCATACTATCGGAAACGTTACGCAAACGCTCCCCATCATACACTCCCTTGCGAGCATGCCCCAAAACATTGGTCGAAATATCGGTCGCCAGAATCCTAAAATCCCAATTTTTAAGAGCCATGTTTTCAGCAAAGGTTATAGCTAAACTGTAAGGCTCCTCTCCTGTAGAACAACCCGCCGACCAGATCCTGATTTTTCGATCCGACCCTCCGGCACTATTTTTCTCGATCGTCGGAATAACCGTATTGACGAGGAAATCAAAGTGCTTGTCTTCACGAAAAAAATAGGTCACATTGGTTGAGATAGCATCAAGCAGATTAACAATCTCTTGTTCGTTATCCCGTCCGTTATAGAGAAGATCAAAATACTCCTCGTAACTAGAGAGCCCAAGAGCACGTAGTCGTTTAGCTAAACGTGAATGAACCAGATCACGCTTATTATCATTTAAAGTGATCCCGCAACGCTTATAAACAAACTCACAAAAACGGACAAAATCCTTATCACTAATCTTATCCATACCAATCATAACAACTCTCTTAATAAGAACTTTTGAACCTACTCATTTATCTCATCCGACAACTCTTCCGTCACCCGGTCAGCTGAACAGACTCGATCGATATTAAGGATAATAACCACCTTATCTTCAAGTTTACCCAAGCCCTTGATACAATCCCGACTGATCTCGGAAGAGAAGACCGGAGCTTTTTCAATCTGATCATCCCGCAAATTAACTACAGCATCAACGGCATCAACAACTACTCCCATTGAAACAGGGCCGGCCTCACCGGCGATTTCAACAACGACAATACAGGTTCTAGCGTCGTATTCCCGCATCGGCAGAACAAAACGCTTACGCAAATCTGCAACCGGAATCACTTTACCACGCAGGTTAATCACCCCGATCAAGTACTCTTCAGCTCCAGGCACCTTAGTCACTTCCTGAATCCCGATAATCTCTCTGACCTTTAGAATATCAAGACCATACAACTCATCGGCAAGATGAAAACTCAGATACTTATTCTCATTTCCGGAAGCAGTTGCAACTTCCGCCATGTTGTCATATTCTTCCATAACAAAGACCTATATTAAATCAATTTCTAGACAGTCCGGCGACATCCAGGATCAAACCAACGCGGCCATCCCCCATAATTGCTCCACCGGCAATACCGGGCAGATCTTTGAGTCGTTCACCGAGACTTTTAATAACAATCTCCTGTTTACCAACCAGTTCGTCAACCAACAGACAGAACTGTTCACTCTCATGCTCAACGACCACCACCAGAGCCTCCCAGGGGTTGCTCGTCTGAGCCTCACTATGAAACACCTGATGCAGACGAACCAGAGGCAAAAGATGATCACGCACTTTGATCAACTCACCCTCCCCTTGTACCGTATGGTACTGCTCTTTCAAGGGACGCAAGGATTCGACCACGTTGAGGGTCGGAATAATGTAACGCTCATGACCGACAATCACCACCATACCGTCAATAATCGCCAATGTCAACGGCACTTTAATGGTAACAATCGAACCTTCTCCCGGGTTTGTATCAATCTCTATCACACCACGCAGTTTTTCAATCGCTTTTTTTACGACATCCATGCCGACCCCGCGGCCCGAGACATCAGTAACCCTGTCAGCCGTTGAAAATCCCGGTGCCAGAATCATATTACAGAGCTCTTGATCGGTCGGCTGATCATTTTCACTGAGCAACCCCTTATCAATAGCTTTCTCTCTGATCTTTTCGAGATTAAGACCACGGCCATCATCAATAATCTCAATAATCACATTACCCCCACCATGATAGGCTTTAAGGGTAATATTTCCAGTTTCATTCTTGCCGGATGCCCGACGTTCCTCAGGGGTTTCAAGACCATGGTCAGCTGAATTTCTGATCATATGCACCATCGGATCATAGATCAGATCAACCATATTCCGATCAATTTCAGTCTCTTCACCAGACATCACCAGATCGATCTCTTTTTCGGTTTTTTTGGCCAGATCACGTACCAGCCGCACCATCTTGCCAAAAGTCTGCTTGATCGGCACCATCCGCATGGACATCGCAACTTTTTGCAGTGATGACGTAATCCGGCCCAACTGGGCCATATTCTCGGTCACCTTCCGGGTTGCCAGACCGGCGATATCGGGATCCTGGTGAATCATCGCCTGAACAATTACCAGTTCCCCCACCATATCAACCAGGTTGTCGAGTTTTTCCATGTCCACTTTAATAGAAGAACCGGCACCACCGGCAACATCTTTTTTCTGTTTTTGTTGACGGATCGCCCGGGCCACGCTTTTAACATCAGTCTTTTTCTGCTCAACTAAAATTTTGCCAAGCTTTTTCGGGGCTTTCTCCGGTTCAGCGGCTGCAGCAACCTGCTGTTCAGCCAAAGCTCCTTCAAGATCATCAGGACTTATAACCCCCTCTTCAACCAGAATCTCGCCAATTTTCGGCGCCGGCGGCACAATTTCATCGTCGAAAGAAGATTCAACGGCAGCTTCACCGCCTAACAGCACTTTGTGAAGAGTATCGACACGCTTAAGGAAGGGTTTAACCGGCATCGTCTCCGGCGTCCCCCCCTCAAGAGCTAAATTAAGCTGCTCAAGCATCTTTTTCAGGAAATCAACTCCATCAAGAATCAAATCGGTGGCATCACCATCCAAGTAAAATTTCTGATTACGGGCGTCGTCAAGCAGGTTCTCCAGATGATGGGCAATAACATTCATCTGTTTAAGATTCATAAAACCGGAGACCCCTTTAACCGTGTGAAAAGGACGGAAAATGGAATTCAAGATTTCAAGGTTCTCGGGATCCTGCTCCAGATTAAGAATATTCTCCTCTATCGTATCAAGGTGTTCATTGGACTCGGCAATAAAGCCCTGGTAAAGATCCTGATCCTGACTAAAATCTACTCCGACAAAAAGTTCATCATCCGAATCTTGGGATTGATCTTCATCAACAACCTCCTCTTCAACAGCAGCATCAGCTTCGGTTTTTCTCTCAACCGACACTTCAGACCCTTCAAACTCTTTAGACTCTTCAACAGCTACGCTATCACAACTATCAGCACCATTGCGCAGAGCCTCCTGCATCTCGGAGATTGACCTGGAAAGCAGTTCAATTGATTTCTCCGGTTCTTTGAACTCCTCAAAAATGATCGTTACAATGGCATCCCGCAACTGTTCGGCTCGGGGTAACAGGTATTCGAATCCAGCGCTGATATCAGGTTTCTCCAACTCCTCAATACTGTTGAGTAACGGCCCCAGACTGGAGAGATCTCCAGGCTCAAGCATAACCACATCAGCAGCCAGATCGTTCAACAATTGGACAATTTTTTCCTGAGACATAAAATACCTCTTGAACATTCTACAAACATCAAAACTACAGGTACAATCGTATATGAAATAGCATGTCTCCACTGGTTTGTCCAGCAAATGAAATTTACTCATATACAATCATCTAAACAAACTTTCAGGTTGACATATTTTACCCCGATTGACTATACTCTTTGCCCTTCATCATCTTTTAACAATATAAGGTACCATCAGCAACTATGAGCATTCTCAATATCGATGTCTATCCGGCCTCGGTTTTAAAAAGGAAAACCGAAAAAATCCTGGAGATTAACGACAGCATCAGGCAACTCGCCCAAGACATGCTGGAGACCATGTACCAGGCCCCGGGCGTCGGTCTGGCGGCACCCCAGATTGGCCGTTCAATCAGTCTTGTGGTCGCCGATCCCGGCGAGAAAGACAAACCTGAACCACTCGTCCTGATTAATCCTGAAATCACCGCCTACGAAGGCCAAACCGGCATCACCGAAGGCTGTTTGAGTGTTCCCGACTACACCGCCGAGGTTCCTCGCCACCAGAGAATAGTTGTCAAAGCCTACACTCTGGATGAAAAAGAGGTGGAATTGACGCTGGAGGACTTTCCGGCAATCGTCCTTCAACATGAACTCGACCACCTCCAGGGCATTCTCTTTATCGATCGAATCAGCCGTTTGAAACGAAGCATTTATGATCGTAAATTCAAAAAAGGAACCCTTACTCCATCATGAAAATATTGCTCATTGCTTCCGGGGAATTTGCCGTCCCGACTCTGGAATTACTCGCCGGACACCGACCGGAAATTGATCTAAAACTTTTTTCTCAACCGAATCAGGCGAAAGGCCGGGGCCGTAAAAATGCCCCGACTCCGGCCAAAGAGGCGGCTTTAAAACTCGGCCTTAACGTTGAAGCACCCAAAGATATTAATGCCCCCGAGAGCCACCAACAGATTTCAGAATTTGCCCCGGACTATCTGGTTTTAGTCGATTATGGGGCCAAACTGAGTCCGGCAACGATCGCCTTGCCCAAAAAGGCCGCGATCAACCTCCACCCCTCTCTATTGCCCGCCTACCGGGGCCCGGCCCCAATGCCTTGGGCCCTGATTAATGGCGAACCGATGACCGGGGTTACCACCCAACTTATCGGAGAAAAGATTGATTGCGGTAATATTTTACTCCAGGAACCGAGCTTTATTTTCGACCACGAAACTCTGCCTCAACTATCTCACCGCCTTGCTCTTCTCGGAGCACCTCTGGTTTGGCGCACAATTAGAGAATGGGAAGCGAATAAATTAGAAGCTCACCCTCAAGATGAGCGCCTCGCTTCATTGGCCCCCAAATTCAAAAAAGAGGATGGCCTGATCAACTGGCAAGCTCCGGCGGAAAACCTCTTTAACCGCATCAGGGGTTTGAATCCCTGGCCCGGTACCTACACATTTCATCGCGGCAAGAGAGTTAAAATAATCGAAGCCCGACCCGTTCAAGCCTCCCATATTCTAGCCCCCGGAGCGATTTTAGTCGATAACGACAAACTTCTGGTGGGCTGCGGTCAAGCCGGTATTTTAAGCATTGAACGTCTGCAGGTTGCGGGCAAACCGGCTCGCACAGCCAGTGAATTTCTCCGCGGCTACAAAGCCCGGGATAATGATTTTTTTGGCACTAAATAGATGAAAACTCCAGCCCCCCCCCAAGCAGACGACCTGCAAACCTCCAAAAAAAGGATCTTCATCGGCCTTTTAGGGCTTACGTTCGCCCTGATCATGCTGATTATTCTGGTTGGCGGTTGGATTGCAACAATCGGGCTAAACCATCTCCACCCCTGCCTGACCTTAATCGCCTGGGTCATTGCCGGCTCTGCCTTCATCTTTTTAAGCGGCATTATTTCAGCCCTGATTTTATCCATAGTTCTGGAAAAAGATTTTCCTTTCACCCAAAAAATCCGCGGTTTAGGGATCAAACTATTCCTCCCCTTGATGGAGATTCTAGGCCCTCGCTTAGGCGTTCCAAAAGATATCGTACGCAACTCCTTCATCGAAATTAACAATCGCCTGTTACTCTCCAGACACCGCCACCAGATCGTGCCGGAACGCCTCCTTATTCTGCTGCCCCACTGTCTGCAGAGAGCTGACTGCCAACGCCGCATTACCACCAGCCTTGACAATTGTCAGCAATGCGGCAGATGCGATATTGATGCCCTGATAAAACTTGCTGAAACCTATAAAACCCACATTGCGGTCGCTACCGGCGGCACCCTGGCCCGTAAAATTGTCCGCGATCACAAACCGAAAATTATTGTTGCTGTAGCCTGTGAACGCGATCTGACCAGCGGCATTCACGACACCTTCCCCCTGCCGGTTTACGGCATTCTCAACCAACGCCCCGAAGGGCCATGTTGGAACACCAAAGTCGACGTTGCCGAAGTGGAAAAAGCCCTGCAAACATTTCTCATTCTTTAGCTAAAAAAGTTTTTGACCTTTTTAAGCTAAATTTTATTGGCAAAATTCTAAATATGTCCGCAACCCCTTTTACAGATGAAATAAAAACCATTGCCGAAGCTCTGGCTGAATCTAAAACGATTCACATCAATGGCCTGCAAAGCTCAGCCCCGGCCCTGCTCCTGAGTCGATTAAGCCTCTTGCCGAACCCCGGTTTTATCATCATAAGCGATGATTTCCAAAAAAGTCAGGATCTTTGCCGCGACGTTGCCGCGTATCTTGAAATAGTACCAACCGCAAACCCGGCCCCCGAGCTTATCACCCTGCCCCCGCTGCCGCGCCTGGCCTACCGACAGACATTGCGCAGCGGCCGCATTGAACGTGAGCGCATCAAGACCCTGGCTAAAATCCGCAAACTTAAAAATTTCCTCTGTTTCACGACAATTGCGGCCTATGCTGACCGCCTGCCCGCCCCGGCCGGTTTCTATCAGCGCTTCTCACGCCTTGAATGGGGCCAGACTATTGATCGGGAAAGACTTTTCAACCAACTTGAAGAATCGGGCTACGTCCGCGTCCCGGTAATTGATGAGCCCGGCGATTATAGCGTCAGAGGCGGCGTAATCGACATCTTTTCCACCCTGCATGAAGAACCCATGCGCCTCGATTTTTTCGGTGATGAAATTGAATCGATCCGACCCTTTGATCACCTGACCCAACTCAGTAAAAAGCGAGAGTGTGAATATATGGAGATCGGCCCGGCTCGGGAAGTTTTAGCTCCATCCGATCTCGACCAGGCCCGACAAAGAGTCCGGCAGCGTTTTGTCGAGCTCAACGATTCCCATATCGCTTTAGGCTCTGCCCTGGAGGAACTCAGCCAGAGTCCGAATCGCCCCGGTTTTGAAGCCTGGCTCCCGGCCTTCGAAGAGCAATGGCATTCACTCATCGATTTTTTCCCGGGCGACAGCGTTGTTATCTTCATCGACCCTCTGGAACTCAAAGAACAATTTGAAGATCTCAACCAGCAGCTCAATGAGGGTTATGAGCGGGCTTTAGGAGAGCAGCGCTTAATCTATCCTCCCGAGGCCTATTTGATGCCGTTGGAAATTGCCCTCACGGGCCCCGACAACCGTGGCACTATCAATATAAATGGACTTAACTATACAAACGAACTCAGCTCCAATTCGGCATATCTTAACGACAGGGTTGATGAAAACAGCTGTGAGCTGACATTTAAAACCAGAGACAATATCTATCTTAAAAACAGCATCAGCCAGGCAAGTGCGACCGACGGTGAAACCCCCTTAAGCGCGGCCGTAGCCCTGCTTAAGGAACACCTGGGTCAAGGTTGGCATATTTTTCTGGCGGGCCGCAACCAGACGACCAGCGAACGCCTCACATCCTTGCTCCTCGATTACGGTCTGCCGGTTGGCCTCGATTCAGAAACGAGCAACGGCCCGGCTACCGGAATCACCCTGAAAACCGTCCGCTTAAGTCGCGGAGTTCAGCTGCCGGCCGAGAAAACCCTTTTTTTAAGTGACACCGACCTCTTTGGTTCTAAACAAAAAGTCCGGGCTCCAGCCAAGCACCGCCAAGAGAGCCGTGAGGCCTTTTTTGACGATTTTGCCGAAATTAAACTAGGCGACAAAATCACCCACATCGAACACGGTATCGGCTGTTATCGGGGCCTGAAAACCCTGACCGTAGAGAACATTGTTAACGAATATCTGATTCTTGAATTTTTAGGAGAAGACCTGCTCTACGTCCCGGTCGAATCTTTTGATCAGCTCCACAAATATCACGGCAGCGGTGATTCCCCGTCAGCCTTAAGCCGTCTCGGCGGACCCCAATGGGCGGCGGCCAAGGAGAAAACCAAAAAGGCGATCGATGACCTCCTCCTTGAACTTCTTGAACTCTACGCTGAGCGCGAGGTGATAAAGGGGCGGGCTTGCCTGGCACCGGATCATCTCTATCGCGAATTCGAGGCCTCTTTTGCCTACGAAGAGACCCCGGACCAACTCCGAGCCATCAAAGAGGTCGTCAGTGATCTAACCGCAGAAAAACCGATGGATCGACTCGTCAGCGGTGATGTCGGTTTCGGCAAAACCGAAGTCGCCTTAAGAGCCGTTTTTCTCGCCGTCTTATCGGGCCGCCAAGCCGCAATTCTAGTACCGACAACGGTTTTAGCCCAACAGCACTTTGAGACTTTTAAAGAGCGCTTTGCCAACTATCCGGTGGAAGTTGCCGTTTTAAGCCGTTTTCGCACTCCGGCCCAACAAAAGCAAGTGGCCGAAGGTTTACGCAAAGGCACGGTTGATGTGGTTATCGGCACGCATCGACTATTACAAAAAGATATCTCATTCAAAGATTTAGGTCTTTTAGTCCTTGACGAAGAGCATAAATTCGGCGTCCGCCACAAAGAGAAGTTAAAAAGCTTCAAGCGCCATCTTGACGTCCTCTCAATGAGTGCAACCCCGATCCCCCGCACCCTCCAGTTTTCACTCTCCGGCATGCGCTCTTTAAGTGCGATCACAACCGCCCCCCGTGACCGCCTGGCGATCCGCACGTTTGTCGCCGGTTATGATGATAATATTATCCGGGAAGCGGTTGAAAAAGAGCTTGATCGCGGCGGCCAGATCTTTTTTGTTCATAACAGCGTCGCCACCATCGCCGCCCGGGCCGCCCGTCTTAAAGCCCTGCTGCCGCCGGAGACCAGAATCGGCGTTGGTCATGGCCAGATGCGGGAAAACGACCTGGAAAAGATCATGCTCGGTTTTGCCGAACATAAATATGACCTGCTGCTCTGCACAACCATTATTGAATCGGGCCTCGATATCCCTAGCGCCAACACCATGATTGTCGAAAATGCACAAAACTTCGGCCTCGCCCAACTCTATCAACTCCGCGGCCGTATCGGCCGTTCACAACGTAAAGCATTTGCTTATCTCCTGGTTCCGGAACTCGAAAGATTATCTCAGGATGCCCGCAAAAGACTCAACGCCCTGGCCGAAGCCAACACTTTAGGAGCCGGTTTTCGCATTGCCATGCAGGATCTTGAGATTCGTGGGGCGGGCAATATCCTGGGTAAAAAACAGTCCGGCCGAATCTCCGCCATCGGCTATGAACTCTACCAGGAGATGCTCAGCGAAGCGATTAATGAAGCCCGAGGCAACCCGCAAACCAAGATTCCGGAACCCGAAATCAAGGTCAGCCTTTCGGCTCATATTCCACCAAGTTACCTTCCCGACCTGACCTTGCGACTCCAATTTTACAAGAAGATTGCGGCTGCCGAAAATGAACTTGAACTGGCCCGCCTAGAGGATGAATTAGACGACCGCTGTGGCCGGCCGCCGGAGGAAGTGCTCAACCTGCTCCGGCTCAAAAACCTGAAAATTCTACTCAAAAGTTATCGGGTTCTGGCCCTGGAACTCGGCCGTAAAAAAGTCAGTCTCCATTTTGACCCGGAGAGTCCGCCGGCTACCGAAAAAGTAATGGCGCTATTGCAGGAAAAGACGGGCAACTGCAAACTCACCCCCGAACACTGGTTCAGCATGGAGATCTCTCTGGAACCTCATGAACTCTATGCCTGGAGTGAAAAGCTATTGCAAAAAATCCATTAGTCTGATAGATGGCGGCGTTTTCGACCACGAAATCAGACGAAAATCTTAACTAAAAGGAACTATTTCATGAAGAACTACCTGCGCAAGCTTGTCACGATCTCCCTTTTTATCAGTTTTCTGGCACTGAGCATAACCATCGGCTCATTAACTGTAACTGCTGCCACAGCTGACCCTATAGTGGCTGAAGTCGGTTCTGAAAAAATCACTTTAAGTCAATTCCAGGCTGAGTTGAAAAAACTGCCGCCAAACCTGCAACAGATGGCCAGTGACAAAAAGATGCAGAAAGAGTTTCTTGAACAACTCGCTACCTCCAAACTTCTTTACCAGGAGGGGATTAAACAGGGATTAAGCAAAGACCCGGTAATCATGGCGCAAATTGATGAAATTAGCCACAAAATCATTCTCGCCGCCCTTTTACAGCGTGAAATTGAGGCTCGCATCAAGGCGCCGACCCCGGAAGATGTAAACCAGTATTATCAGACCCATGCCGATGAGTTTAAGCAACCAAAACAGGTTAGAGCCCGACACATCCTGGTCAAAGATGAGAAAGAAGCCAAAGCAATCGAGGCCGAACTCAAAAAAGGGGCCGATTTTGCCACCGTGGCCAAAGACAAATCTTCTTGTCCGAGTTCCGCCAAGGGTGGTGACTTAGGTTTCTTCACTCGCGACCGCATGGTCAAAGAGTTTTCCGATACCGCCTTTGCTCTTAAAGTGGGTGAAGTCAGCGCTCCGGTAAAAACCCAATTCGGCTACCACATCATCGAAGTCGTAGAGATCAAGGAAGCCGGTGCCAAACCACTTGATGAAGTCCGCACCGAAATTGAAAACAAACTCACTCAAGAGAATAAAAGCCGAGTTTTCAAAGAGTACATTGACAGTCTTAAAAAGAAAACCAAGGTGACTCTCTATCCCGACGTCATTGAGAAATAATTGAGCAGATCACTTCGCCATCTTTGCTATAACCTTTTATTGGTTTTAATGGGCGGTGTTCTCCTGACTAGCTGTTCACCACCCAAAGAGGTGGTTGCGACTATTGATGGAGAAGCGATTACCAGAACCGAGGTCAGCACCAGGCTCAAGAAGTATCGCGAAGAAGGCACCAGCGAAGTGCCGCCGTCGACCGCCCGGCAGGATCATTTTTCCAGTGCCAAGGCGGTCTTAAGCCAGCTTATCAATGAACACCTGTTGATCCTTGAGGCTCGACGCCAGGGCCTGCTTGACGACAACAAAAACATGCCTATCGACCGCCAGGAAGCGATGCAGAAGGTCTTGAGCCGATTGGGAAAGGAAGTTCCTTTCCCAAATCTTAAAGAGGCCCAGGCGTACTACCAGCTGCATAAAGATAAATTTATTGTCGCCCCACGCTACCAACTCGAACACCTACTCTTAAACTCGGAGAACTCGGCCTGGGAACTTAAAGAGCGACTGGATAAGGGGGATCTGAGCATGGTTGAAGCAGGCCGTAAACAGATTAGCGGCGCCCGAATTGCAGATAGCGGAAAAAATCGCCTGGTAACGGCTGAAGAGTTACCGCCAAGCCTGGCCAAAATCCTGCCCGGCTTAAAACTTAAAACAATCAGCCCGGTTATCGCTACACCGTACGGCTACCATCTGATCAGAGTTGAGAGACGCCTACCGGCCGGAAACATACCCTTTTCCGAGGTTGAAAATCGGATCAAGGACACACTTTTTGCCCAACGTTTGCAAAATAACTACCAGCACTGGCTAAAGCAGAGCAAAGAACAGCATACCATCGAAATTTTTCACCAAAACCTTGCCGACCTGTAAAAAAGAAAAATATGAAGAATAAAATAATCGCCTCCGGTAAAATAGTTTTCAGCCTTATACTGATTGTTTTTACCTTGTCACTCTTTCCGCATTTAACCCAGGCTCGCATCGTCAATCGAGTTATGGCAATCGTCGACAATCAAATTATCACATCAATGAACCTGCGTCAGACAATCTCGGTCGAATATCGCCAGGAAGATTTCCAGGCTCTCCCGGCCAAGGAACAAAATGCGATCATCAAAAAAGCCCTTGACGAACTTATCGATAACCTCCTGATTGCCCGGAAAGCAGCCTCTCTAGGTATCAATATCGGCGATGAAGAGGTCAATGAAACTATAGAGCGGGTACTTCAACAGAACCGTATGGATCAGGAGACACTTGAAAAAGCTCTCGCTGCGCAAAACCTTAACTTCACCTCCTACAAAAGCAAAATCGCCAGTGACCTGCTCAAGGCCAAATTTGTCTCCAAAGAGATCAGATCCAATATTATTATCACCAATCAGGAGATTCTCAACTACGCTGAGAAACACGATCTTTTAAGCACTGAGGAGAGCGTCACGCTGGCCCAGATTTTCATCCCCGCAAGTTCATCCCACGCAGCGGCGGGAAAAGACGATGAAATCTGGAAAGAGATCCATGAACGCCTAAAAAAAGACGAAAGTTTCTTTACTCTCGCAAGCGAGTATTCAGAAGGCCCGGCTGCTGCTAAAGGCGGACGCCTGGGCACGTTCAAACGCGGCAACCTGCTTGCGGAAATCGAAGATGCGGCTTACGAACAACCTTTGAACAAACCCAGTAAGGTTATCGAAAGCTCACTCGGTTACCACATGATAATGGTCTCCAACCGTACCGGTAAAGATGAAAAACGCTCGCTTACACCGGAAGCGGAAGAGCAGGTTAAAGAGAGGCTTTACGATGAAAAACTCAACCAAGCTTTAAAAAATATGGGCCGCGATCTCCGCCGCGAATATAGTGTCAAAATCATGAAGTAGGAGAAAAATGATGTTGCAAGCTAAAGAACTACAGCAGCACTTTTTTCGCCCTGAACTCTGGGATCGCCTAGAAGAGCGAGGCATCCCCATCTACTGCCGCCGAGACCGGGCCGACTGGTTTGTCCCCAACCAAGCCGGCGACCGAATTCTGCAATTATTAAAGGCTGAAAAAAACCCGCTTACAGCTGAAGAGAGCCTCTTTCTCCAACGCTTGCCCGCCACTCCACCGATAAGTTATGATCCGCAGCCGCAAAATCTTGACCTTTCCCACTTAAAGGAGCTCTGGCTCCATATTACCAATCATTGCAACCAGACCTGTAAGCACTGCCTCTTCTCATGCAACTCGACAACCACCGGCCAAATCAATCCAGCCACCAGCAAGAAGATCAGTCGTCAAGCTTATGATCTCGGCGTCCGGGTCTTTGCTTTGAGTGGCGGTGAACCGACCATCCACCCCGACTTCATCACCATCGTCGACAACCTGCTGGCCATGGCTGACACTCATGTTGTGGTTTTAACCAACGGCATTCGGCTTAAAGCCCTGGCTGAGGCTCTCGACAAGTGGCCGAAAGAGCGTTTTCATCTTCAATTAAGCCTTGACGGTCTTGAAAAAGAGCACGATCAACTGCGCGGCCCCGGAGCTTTCAAAAAACTTGCCGCAACCCTGAGCTGGCTCCAGGAGAAAAAGATAGCGGTCACGTTGGCCTGCTGTCTGACCCGAGAAAACTACCAGACGCTTAATGAAATAATTGATTTTGCGGCAGACAACGGCGTTTTCAATCTGCACCTAACCTGGTATTTTGTCCAGGGCCGAGGCCGGGCTCAAGCCTTTACTGCAGTTGATGAACTTTTTCCGGTAATTATTAAAGCGGCCGCCCGAGCCCGGCAAAGAAAGGTTAGCATCGACAATCTGGAAGCCTTGAAAAGCCAGATTTTTGCCCCGCCCGGAACTATCCATTGGGCATCGACCAGCGGCTGGGAATCGGTCACGCTGGCACCGGACAACAAAATATACCCCTCTCCTACCCTGGTCAGTGCTCCCGAATTAGGGATTCCTTATACGGGTGATCTGCAATTTGCCTGGCGTGACAACCCGGTACTCAAAAGATTACGACAAAGTCATCCGAAGATGGTCGAAAGTCCATTCAATCTCCTGTTGGGCCCCGGCGATCCCGACCAGAGCTATCTTAAAGCCCAAACCTTCGGCGGCGATGATCCTTACTGGCCGCTGCAATTTAAACTCGGTCTCCACCTGATTAGTGAGGCGGCCGCCTTAAGTTCCACTTCCGGGACGCCCGGTTTGCTTCTACAAATGGGCGATATCCTGGAAAGCTGCGGAGCCCATGGCCGCGAAGCCCTGGTTCATAACAACTGCCTGCTGGCCCTGGCCCAAGCCGATAGCCGAACCGTGGTCAAAGAGTTTTATAAAGAGGCGGTAGAGAGACCCAAACTCGACATTCTTAACCCGGTTACATACGAGCCTGAGCTCATGAGCCATATCCCGGAATCGGCCCGCTGGCGCGGCTACGGTTGCGGCAGCCCGGTTAACGAAGCTGATTTACAAGCCGGAGAGACTCTGGTCGACCTCGGCTGCGGCATGGGGGTTGAGTGTTTTATCGCCGCCCGACAGGTTGAAAAAAGCGGCCGCGCCATCGGCATTGACATGCTTGAGCCAATGCTCGCCCGAGCCCGGCAGACGGCACCTGAGGTAAGTCGTAACTTAGGCTACAACAATCTCGACTTCAAATTCGGCTATTTAGAAAAACTCCCGCTTGACGACAATTCGGCCGATATTATCATCTCCAACTGCGTCCTCAACCTCTCACCCAACAAACGTCAGGTTTTCAAAGAGATCATGCGGGTCTTAAAACCTAACGGCCGACTTTTAGTCAGCGATGTCGTCTGCATGACCGAACCCGATGCCGCAATCCGCAACGATGAGACCTTAAAAGGCGAGTGTATCGCCGGGGCCTTAACCCTACCCCACCTTTTCGGCCTCTTGCGAGAGACCGGCTTTACGGCGGCCAGAAGCCACAAATTCTTCCCCTACCGCGAAGTTAACAGTCACCTTTTCCACTCCTTAACGTTCGGTGCGCGTAAACCTTTGCCGCTGAACTCTTTAAAAAAGGAACATATCATCCTGCCGCGCGGCCCCTTTCGCGCCCTCTGGAGAGAGCACAACAAAGGTTGGCTGGCGGCAGGTCAGGTGGCTCTGCTCACGGAAGCTGAACTAACCGATTACGAAGACGAACTCTATCAACTTGACGAGAACGGCCAGGTCAGCAATATAACTTTTGCGATAAATTGTGACTGCGCGATTGCACCGGAGCTTAAAGCCGCAACCAACACTGCAACCTCAACTCAATCTTCCATCCTGTCATCAAATCAGGCTGAAATCCTGCCAACCCCCGAGAAGCAAACAGTTGACTGTATGGTTTGCGGAGCTCCGTTACACTACTTTACAGTTGAGGAGATGCGCCCCTGCCACTATTGCGGCCAATCTTTACCGGCCAATGCAATCTGTGAAGACGGCCATTTCGTCTGCGATCAATGTCATCTTAAAGATGGCATATCCGTCATCGAGCACCTCTGCCTAAAAAGCACGGAGACCGCACTGGGAACCCTCTTGAACCGCATTCGCCAACACCCGTCAATCCCGACCCACGGACCAGAACATCACGCCTTGATACCCGGAATTATTCTTTCGACCTATCGCAACCTTGGAGGACAAATTACCGACGAACAGATTAAGGCGGGAATCAAAAGAGGGGCTAAGTTACCGGGCGGGGCCTGCGGTTTCATGGGCGTCTGCGGGGCCGCCATGGGCGTCGGTACCGCTTTTTCTATAATTTTAAATTCTACCCCGATGCAGGGCCGGGCCCGACGTTTAAGCCAAGCAGCAACCCACTCCTGCCTCGGAAAAATCATTGAAAATGAGGCGGCCCGCTGCTGTCAACGGGAAAGCTGGCTCAGCCTCGAAGAAGCGACCAGACTCTCAGCCACAATGCTCCCGGTCGAACTCGAAACCGGCCCGCTGCCGATCTGCGAACAGTTTGCCCAAAACCCAACCTGTATCAAAAAAGAGTGCCCGCTATTCCCCGGTTCGAAAAATTGAAGCATTAAAACCTGACCCGGCAAAGCCGGAACCAAAAACGTTGAATAATACCGCCATGTCCCAACAACCATCCTGCCGTCAATGCCGCCACTACTATGTCACCTATGACCCCAAAAAGCCATACGGCTGCCGGGCCTACTCGTTCAAATCAAAAAGCAATCCGGCCCTACTGGTCTTAAGCACTTCAGGAAAACCCTGCCTGATGTTTACCCCCAAAAAGAGACCAAATCCAACTTAATTAGTAAGTGTCCCCATTTTCGTTCTCCTTTACACCTTTAGTCACCAGAATATCCTCAAGCATCAGATATTGCAGGTCACAACCGTAGAACATATTGAGGGCATCGGTTGGTGAGCAGATCATCGGTTCTCCCCGGCGGTTGAGTGAAGTGTTGAGAACCACCGGAACCCCGCGCAGTTTTTCTAACTCTTCAAGCAGGGCGTAGTAGCGGGGATTGGTTTCTCGTTCAACAATCTGGGCTCTAGCGGTGCCATCCTCATGGACGACTTCGGGAATCCGCTTTTTCCAACTTTCGGCCACGGTAAAGGCAAATGTCATATAGGGAGCCGGATGGTCGGTTTGGAGAATTTCGGGGGCGACGCGGTCGAGCATACTCGGGCAAAAAGGCCGCCAGCGCTCCCGGTATTTGATCTGGGCGTTGATCGTATCGGCAACCCCGGAATGGCTCGGATCACCTAAAATACTGCGGTTACCCAGAGATCTGGGGCCAAATTCCATGCGCCCTTGAAACCAAGCCAAAGGGTGGCCGTCGGCTAAGATCTGAGCTCCTTTTTCGGGCACATTTTCGATCCTTTGCCAAAGTGGTTTTTCGCTATGTTCAAGACAGGCATTGATACACTCCTGGGTCGTATAGGCCGGACCAAGATAGACATGTTTAAGTTTTTTTACGGTTTCGCCCTTCTCTTGCGCGACAAACGAGGCCGCCCCGATGGCCGTACCGGCGTCACTGGCCGCCGGTTGAACAAAGAGTTCCTTAACCTCGGGCAGCTCCATAAGACGCTGATTGAGTTTAACATTTAAGGCGACCCCACCGGCAAAACAGAGACGCCCGGTCTCACGCAAAACATCACCGAGATAAGTTTTGACCAGAGACAACGCGGACTCTTCGAGCAGTTTCTGCATTGAGGCAGCATAGTCGATATAGGGGTCATCGATCTCGTCACCCTCACGTTTAGGGCCGAGCCATCTGATCAGTTTAGGGGTAAAATAGTAGCCTCGCTGCTGATCTTTATAACGCCTTAAGCCAACGACATTAACCAGGTCAGTATTGACTTTGAGATCACGACCATCACACTCTAAAAGAGGGGAAAAATCATATTTGTCGGGGTTCCCGTAAGGGGCCATCCCCATCACTTTAAACTCCCCATCGAGCATCTCAAAGCCTAAGAATTGGGTCAAAGCACCGTAGACGCCGCCTAAAGAGTCAGGATCATAAAACTCCTTGATTTTATGAATAACCCCGTTCTCGCCATAACCAAAAAAAGTGGTCGCATATTCACCTTTACCATCAATCCCCAGAATCGCACATTTCCCCTTAAAACCACTGAAATGGTAGGCGCTACTGGCATGGGCTAAGTGATGTTCGACCGGAACAAAAGGGGTGCGCTGGGGATCGATCCCGAGATCCGCCATAAGTTGTAATATGCCCCGCCGATTGCGGCGAAAATGCCGGTTGCCGTCAAAAATAGCATCCAGAGCCCGATCCGGTGCATACCAGTAACGTTTGGCAAAATGGAGGCGTCCGGGACTTGAAAAAAGCCCCATCTCGGCAAAAGGAAAAGCGACATAATCGATATCACTTGGTTTTACCCCGGCAAAATCGAGACAGAAACGGGCAGAATGGTAAGGCCATTTGTTTTTGGCGTGTTTATCACGTAAAAAACGCTCCTCTTCAGCCGCCGCAACAAGTTCGCCATCAATTAACAACGCAGCTGAAGGATCATGCGTCAACGACCCCGAAAGACCTAAAATTATCATCTAAAATTCCTGCCCCGGCATATAGCCGAAATAAAATTGAAAAGGTTGAGTTGCTTTTATCTGTGTTTATCTGTGTTCATTTGTGGTTAAAAAAGCGGGAACCACAAATGAACACAGATAAACACAAATAGAGATAAACCAACAGTAACTACTCCTATCTCCATGGACTCTGCAAACCTTTAACTATCTTTTGAAACTCATCTTCTAACTTGGGTTCTGCTTGCCAGTTGGCAAGCAGGCGACGGTGATCTTTTTCTACGGCCCTCTTAAAACCAGCACCCGGCCGGGGCCAGTAACGCA
>JAYEGS010000265.1:0-2144 GCA_034659215.1 Pseudomonadota bacterium
TCCGTACACCCCGGTAGCATGAGGGAGCGGCGTCGTGGTAACATGGGGTCGTGAGTTCCCTTCCAGCAAGAAAGCAGGCCGTAACGTAAGTGAACCTAGATGTAGCCTCGTAAACTAATTGGAGTCGCCGACCCTGTGGTCAGAAGGGGAAGGCCGCTGGATGGTCGTTGAAATAACGGAAATGACGTCCATCAACTCCCGGGGTAGCAGGGATGGCATGT
Organism: Pseudomonadota bacterium; assembly: GCA_034659215.1. GTDB lineage: Bacteria > Desulfobacterota > Anaeroferrophillalia > Anaeroferrophillales > Tharpellaceae > Tharpella. The sequence continues at coordinate 222 of JAYEGS010000265.1, forward strand.
TTTTGAAGATTACCTGCCCAGTGCTGGAGACCCGTTTCGGGGGTGGGGAGGCCACCAGCCGAGTCGTATAAGGAAACGAAAGCGGCCCGGCCCTGAACGGGAGTCGGAGGGGTTCATAGTACCGTTTGAGGTGGAGGGACAACATAACCCCTGCCGAAGGGAAGGAACCCTACTTTGTTCATGCAACCAAAGAGTGGAGGATCAGGGGATTGCCATGTCGCTAACCACCCCGGGAAAGATCAGGACGCTACAGAGGAAGCTCTACATCAAGGCCAAGCAAGAACCAGCCTTTCGCTTCTACGCGCTCTATGACAAAGTTAGTCGGGATGACATCCTCAGTCATGCTTGGCGACTTGTTCGCGCAAATCGAGGTAGCCCCGGCATTGACGGGGTTAGTTTTGCTGCAATTGAGAACGGAGAAGGCGTCGAAAGGTTTCTGCGGGATTTATCCCGTGAACTGCAAGAGAAGAGTTACCGAGCCCAACCTGTACGGCGAGTTATGATACCCAAGGCGGATGGCAGTAAGCGCCCGCTGGGAATACCGACAATTCGCGATCGGGTAGCGCAGATGGCAGTAAAACTTGTTATCGAGCCAATCTTTGAAGCTGATTTCAGTACTCATTCGTACGGATTTCGGCCGGGGAAATCGGCTCATGACGCAGTAGATGATATTGCTAATGCACTTTGGGGCGGTCACACCCAGGTTATCGATGCCGATCTGTCGAAGTATTTTGACACTATCCCGCATGACAAACTGCTAACTATGGTAGCCCAGCGCATTGTAGATGGAGGCATATTAAGCCTTATCAAACAGTGGCTTAAGGTGCCGGTTATCGGTGAAGATGAGGATGGTACGCGGAAGACAGTGGGTGGCGGAAAGGGCAATAGTAAGGGAACACCGCAAGGCGGAGTTATCTCACCGTTATTGTCTAACGTCTATCTGCATATTCTGGATCGAATTTGGCAAAGGAATGACTTGCGCGGCAAATTAGGTGCGCACCTTGTTCGATATGCCGATGATTTCGTGGTGTTGTGTAAAAGAGGGGAAGAGGAACCGTTTAAGGTGGTGCGTCAAGTATTGGGTCGTTTAGGTCTTAGTCTTAATGAGTCCAAAACCCATGTAGTGGATGCGACCAAAGAGGGTTTCGATTTTCTGGGTTTCACGATTAAAATGAGTCGTGGAGCAAAGTCTGGTAAGCCGTATCCGAATGTCAGGCCGAGTAACAAATCCGTGCAGAAGGTTAAGGCGCGGATTAAGGAACTGACGGGACGAGAACTGACCTGCATACCGTTGAGTGACGTAGTGTCAAATGTGAACCGCAGCCTGCAAGGCTGGGTGAATTATTTTCACTATAGAAACTCAAGCCAGGTAATGAGTGGAATCAGGTATCATACGGAAGAACGACTGAGAACTCACTTGCGCAGGCGTCATAAGGTGAAGTGTAGAAGGACGGCGTATATACGTTTCCCTCGAACTGATCTGTATGGACGTTATGGGTTGTATAAACCGCCCACAGAGGCCGGCTGGAAGAAGGCGCACGCCTTGGCGTGAAGAACATCGGAAAGCCGTGTGCGGGAGAACCGCACGCACGGTTTGATGAGGGAGGGCAGGTAAATCCGGTTATGTTACGGCTATTGAGGCACCGCCAGACGAAAGGGGCGGGAACAGATAGGCCGGGGCTAAAACGGGGCAAGCCTGCTCTCTACTCTACCCTTAATTTTTTAATTTTTGTTGCTTAATTTTTGCTTAATTTTTGTTTTGGGAGGGAAACGGACAGACCACGTTTATGTAGTGGCTCGCACACCAACAAAATCACGATATGTAGGATTATTGATATTGATAATGCCTTATATGAAATATCCAGTGAAAAAATATTAGCCATTGAAAAAAAGTTATTATTGAATTAAAGATACCCTTCTTTA
>JAYEGS010000266.1:0-10855 GCA_034659215.1 Pseudomonadota bacterium
CCTTGTCATTAGTCTATTTTATTGCTCGTAGTCGCGGTCGGGTGATGCCCGAGAGCATGATTTTAGCGGGCGTTATCGTGGCCTCTTTCCTTTCGGCCCTGATCAGTTTCTGTCAAAGTATTGCCGGAGAGAAATTGGCTGCGGTGGTCTTTTGGATTATGGGCAGCTTTTCCGGGGCGCTCTGGTCTCAGGTATTTCTGTTGCTGCCTTATTGTTTTATCTGTCTGGTTATCCTTCAGGCTCATGCCGGAGCCCTTAATATTATGGCGATGGGCGATACTACGGCACTCCAGCTTGGGGTAGAGGTCTATCGGGTGCGGCGGCGTCTGCTTCTGGTCGCCGCCTTGCTGACTGCGGTCGCTGTTTCAGTGAGTGGAGTTATCGGTTTTGTTGGTTTGGTGGTGCCCCATATTAACCGTATCCTTTTAGGGCCCGACCATCGTCGTCTGCTGCCGGCGTCAGCTCTTTTAGGCGGATTGGTTTTGGTTTTGGCCGATACTCTGGCCCGCACGGTAACCGGGGCGACCGAGATTCCGGTCGGTGTGGTTACGGCGTTGCTCGGGGCGCCATTTTTCTGCGTTATTTTTAAGAAAAAATTTCATGATGACAAATAGTTGCGATCACTCAGATAACTCCTGCCAACCGGCGGCCGAATCTTTTTCCAAGGCACAGGAAGCCTGGAACCCGTTGCTCGAAGTTAGTGACTTAAGTTGCGGCTACGGTGATCAGGTTATTCTCGATAAGCTTAATTTTAAGCTATGGCCCGGTTTTTTTTGCGGGATATTAGGGCCTAATGGTTGTGGTAAGTCGACTCTTATCAATACTATCTGTCGGGTCAATGAACCGCTTAGCGGCAGTTTGATATTGGGCGAACAGGATTTATGTGCGATCCCGCGCCAGGAGTTGGCGGCCCGGATTGCCGTGGTTCCCCAGGAGACTCATGTCGCCTTTCCCTTTAAAGTGCGAGAAGTCGTGGCTATGGGCCGCAATCCCCATCTCTCAGGTTTTTTCGGCAGCGGTTATGATCTTGAAAATGAGCAGGTTGACAAGGCTTTAAGGGCGACCGGTATCTCTCATCTGGCCGAACGAGCGATCACTCGTTTAAGTGGCGGGGAGCGACAGTTGGTGCTTTTGGCCCGGGCTCTGGCTCAGGAACCGAAACTGCTTTTGCTGGATGAGCCGACCTCTAACCTCGATATCAATCATTCAGTTAAAATTTTGCGTTTGGTAGCGACTAAGGTGCGGCAGGAAAAATTGACGGCATTTGCCGTTTTTCATGATTTGAATCTGGCTGGCGTTTTTGCCGACTATCTTTTTCTGGTTAAAGATGGCACTATTCGTTACCAGGGTGAGACCCGCGAGGTGATTACTGAAGAGATTCTGACCGACCTTTACGAGATGCCGCTGACGGTCTATACGCCGCCGGGGCTCGGGCGGCCCCAGGTCGCAGTGCGAGCTTAGTCTTCCACCCACGGATTTTCCGGTAGGGCTTTATTGCCGGCTTTGAAAAAAGTATCAGCCAGATTGCGGCCTGGAGTAGGCGTTTGGGAAAAATCGGCGTCCCAGAGCCGGGTGCTGATCTCTTCGGCTTTAAGCTTTGTCGCCGGGGTGGCCGGGAGATAGGTTTCGGGTTGGTTCTCGGTTGTGCGGATAAGGTTAGCCTGGGCGAGTTTTTGCAGGATTTTGTCGGTGGTGATGGTCGACTCTTTAGTTGTGGCGGCGAGGCCGTCGAGCGTGGCATCTAGGCGTTGGTCAAAGTGCTTATATATTTCATTGACCAGATCGAAGGCTAAAGCGAGCTCCGGCCCGGGGGCTAACCGATGGCCGTCGGCGCGATAGTTTTGGTAATGTTGGGTTGTGTATGCGACTTCAGCCCCGAGGAGAAAGACCAGCCAGGCGGAATGGAGCCAGAGGAGAAAGAGGGGGACGGTGGCGAACGAGCCATAGATAGCGTTGTAGTTGGCAACTCCGACCTGGAGGAGGATAAAAACTTTTTGCATTGCCATCAAGCCGATGGCGGCGGCCAAACCGCCGATCCAGGCGGCTTTGGCTTTGATCTTGATGTTGGGCAGGAAGAGGTAAAGAAGAACAAAGGTCAGGGTTAAGAGAAAAAGAGGTATTAGTTTAAAGAATAGGCCCTGCATCCAGGCCAGTGGTATAAAAGTGTCAAGATGTTTGGCTATGGCGGGGGTGTTGAGCATCGTGGTCGCCCCGATGCCCAAGTTTATAGTGAGCGGACAGATGATCATCAGAGCCATGTAGTTCATGATCTTGCGACCGATACTGCGGCTCTGTTCGACCTGCCAGATGGCGTTCATCGCCTCTTCGATGCCGTTGATAACAATCAGGACGGCTATCAGAAGCAGGAACGTGCCGATTATGCCGAGTGCGGCAAAGTTGGTGCGGTCGACATAGTTAAAAACTTTATCGACCGCGTCATAGAGATGGCCGCTGAAATCTTTTGCCGTCTCGGTTTCCGGGATTGGCGGAGACGATGGAGTTTCCGCCTCTGGTGAGAGCTCTTTTGTTTTAGGCGGGAGTTCAGTTATTTCAGTTATTTCAGCTGTCTTGGCAGTTTCAGATGTTTCAGCAGTCGTTGGGGTTGTAGTTGTAGCTTCCGGGGGTGGGGCTGTTTTCTGCTCAGCCGCCAAATTTTCAATCAAGCGATAGGCAGCTTGTTTCATCTGGTCGCCGGCTCCCATCCCTTTAAGAACTGCGGTACTTAAGGCGAGCATCGGCACCATCGAGAGGACGACCGAATAAGTTAGAGCGGCGGCGCGCAGGCTGATGCGGTCTTTCTTGAATTCCTTGAAAAAGATAAAGAGAAAGCGGCAGAGATGGCGCAATCCGCGCTGCCGGCCGGGAAGCTGCTCAGGGTTTTTCGGCCAGAGCCAAAGGGTTAAGCCTCGATTTTCCATATCTTCTTATATAACATACGGTTGTGAACTACAACCGGAAAATTTATACCTGTGTAATCAGTGAGTTTGAAATATGCATCATAATTATGACATGATTGTTGTCGGAGCGGGTCATGCCGGCTGTGAGGCCGCGCTGGCGGCGGCGCGGATGGGGCTTCAGGTTCTTGTTTTTTGTCTTAATCTTGATACGGTTGCCCAGATGTCTTGCAATCCCGCAATTGGCGGACTGGCAAAAGGTCATCTGGTCAAGGAAATTGATGCTTTGGGCGGGGCTATGGCTCGGGTTACCGATGGTTGCGGGATTCAGTTTCGGATCTTAAATACCTCTAAAGGGCCGGCGGTTCAAGGGTCCAGGGTGCAGTGCGACAAATTGCTCTATCATCGGGCCATGAAACATATGCTTGAAAATCAGCCTGGGGTTGAGGTGCGCCAAGCGATGATTGAGTGCTTGCTCATTGAAAATTGCAGGGTTACCGGAGTGATCGATGAGACCGGTTTTCAGCATTGGGCCCAAACCGTGATTGTGACTACAGGTACCTTCCTTAACGGTCTTATCCATATCGGTTCTTTTCGTCAGGCGGCTGGCCGAACCGGTGAGTTTGCGGCCCAGGCGTTGGCTCAAGATCTGAAAAATCTGGGCTTTAAATTAGGTCGGATGAAGACCGGAACCCCACCTCGGATGCTGCGTCGCTCAATCGATTTCAGTCAGCTTGAACAACAAGATGGTGATCCGGAGCCACGCCCTTTTTCAGTTTTGACCGAATCTGTAAAACAGCGGCAATTGCCCTGTTTTATGACGCGAACAACGGCCAAAACTCATAACTTGATGCGGGAGAGTCTGCATCTTTCTCCGCTTTACAATGGTACGATTAAGGGAGTCAGTGCCCGTTATTGTCCCTCGCTTGAGGATAAAATTGTCAAGTTTCCTCATCATGAGAGCCACCAGGTGACGTTGGAACCGGAAGGTTATGAGAGCGAAGAGATTTACGTCAAGGGTTTGGGCAATTGTTTGCCGGTTGAAGTCCAGCAGGAACTTTTTCATACGGTGCCGGGTTTAGAGGATGCCGTGGTTATGCGCCCAGCTTACGCTATTGAATACGATTTTATTGAACCCACCCAGCTTAAGGCAACCCTGGAGACAAAAATGATTGAAGGTCTCTATCTCGCCGGCCAAATTAACGGAACCTCCGGTTATGAAGAGGCGGCTGCTCAAGGAATTATCGCCGGGATCAATGCAGCTTGTAAGGTGAAAAAGCTGGAACCGTTTCTTTTGGATCGTTCGCAGGCCTATGCCGCCGTGATGATTGATGATCTGATTAATCGCGGCACCAAAGAACCCTATCGTATGTTTACTTCACGGGCCGAGTACCGTCTTCTTTTGCGCGAGGACAATGCTGATCTCAGACTAACCGAGCGGGCTTTTACATTGGGGCTGGTGGACAAATTGCAACTTGAAATGGCGGTTGAGAAACGAGCTCGAACTGAGGAGGGCAAACAGAGGCTTAATGCCATCAGGATTAGACCGGAGGCGGCAAAAGCCACTCTTGACCGTCTTGAGACGCCGCCCTTGAAACAGAGTGTCATGGCGGCTGAACTGCTCAAAAGGCCGCAGGTGCGCTGGGCTGATCTTGCGGAGTGTTCCAGTGAAGTGGTTGATCTTGGCAAGCGGCTGGGGCCGCCGGCTCGGCGGCAGACTGAAATTCAGATTAAATATGAAGGTTATATCAAGCGCCAGATGCAGGCCGTGGAGAAGTTTAAACATCTGGAGAAGATGAAAATTCCGGCTGATTTCGATTATCGTGATATCCCGGGATTAACCATCGAAATGACTCATATCTTACAAGATATCAGGCCTCTCTCTCTGGGGCAGGCTTCCCGGCTGGCCGGTGTAACCCCGGCCGCGATCTCGATTCTTATGATTTATCTCAAGAAGAGGTGGAAAAAGGGCTAATGCGGGAATAATTCCCGCAACCTGATTCGAGCCCTTGCGGCCCGCAAATAAGTACTCTTATCAGAACATTTCTTGTTTTTTTGAACAAGGAATAACCTGTAAGGTACTAATTATTCCTCTGTTCCTTCCTGAATGGTTACCCAACTCGCACCATTGTTGAGATTGTATTCTTCGGGCCAGAGTTGCAGGCTGATGTAATGGTTGTAACTGCTCTCCTGATCATCAAAGAGGTGGATCCAACCGCCGCCGCCCGGGCCTAAAGCGATAACCAGTTCATCGGCCTCGTCACCGTCAAGGTTGCCGACGGCGGGACGGGTTTCGCCCGATATTTCATTGTATTCCTGCCACCATGGGGTCTCCAGCCAGGCTTGATTGGTGGGGGTTCCATCATTATAGTTCTGGATTTCGAAAGCGCCATTGGCTCCAGAGCCCAAGCCGATGATGATTTCGTTGGTACCGTCGCCGTTAAGATCGCCGATTACCGGGCGACTTTCGCCATTGAGCTGGTTGTAGTCATTCCAGCCAACTTCCCCCCAAGCCATATGTTCGCCGCTGCCGGAGAGAATTTCATAGGTGCCGCCGGGGATTTCGGGATTGTCTGCTATCGGGCCGAATCCAAGGATGATATCATCCTTGCCGTCACCATTAAGATCTCCGCTGGTCGGGCGGACTTCACCCTGAGCCGAATTATATTCATCCCAGCTTGAGGCCATCCATGCATAATGTTTAAGTTGGTTGCCGCTGACCGAAAAAACCTCGATAATACCCATGCCCCCTTGGCCCAGGCCGATCAGGATTTCATCTTTACCATCCCCATCAAGATCCCCACACGCGGGCCAGGTTTCGCCATTACCTTCATTGTAGGCCCACCATTTGACCTGACCCCAAAAGAGGTGTCGATAGTTGTCATCAAGAACCTGAAAATGTCCGGAAGGCGCAATTTGATCACCGCTTACCGGGCCCATGCCGATGATGATTTCATCTTTGCCGTCACCGTCGATATCTCCTCGAGCGACCCTCGATTCGCCTCTGAGATTGTTGTAGTAAGGCCAGCCTGAGCGGCTCCAGTGGTCGTGAAAGTAATCGTTAGTGAGGGTTTTGATCCAGCCACCATTGCTCGGCCAAGGGCCGGTTCCGGCCACAATTTTTCCGGTTCCGAAATTTTCCTGGCTGTTTTCGGAGCGGAGGTCGGTACTTGAAGAAGGATCATTCTCTTCTCCAAAATCCTGATTAAGTGCCAGGGGGTCATGAGTAAAAGACATGGCGGATGAGGTGGTTACGGTGGTGTCAATGAGCTGCTCTTTGCTAACTTCATTAGAGTAGTCGCTTTGGTTGCCCTCGGCATCATAAGCTTTGACCGCAAAAAACCATTTTTGTTTTGTGCTTAAATCGTGAATTGTGTGGGTGGTAGCAAGGCCGACATCAACCGGCGGAAGATATTTACCGCTGGCATTTCCGTAGTAGAGGAGATAGCCGGTCACCGAATCTTCTTGGTTGGGATCCCACTCCATAGTGACGTTCGCAGTCGTTGGCGGTTCGATTCCGGAGATTGTTTGATCAACTATAACCGTGGCGCCACTACTGGCTCCAGCGGTGGCGGAGAGGGAGTCTGTTTGAACTTGTGCGGCGGTGCCGGCGCTGCCGGGATTTATTGAAAAAAGGATCAAGGCAAAGGTTGCAAGCAGCAGAATCGGCAACCGGGAAAGTTTATGTTTATCTCTTTTTTTCATCAGTCTTTTCCTCCTAGGGAATGACGGCCTGGCTTTTTCCTTCCTGAAGGTTGTTGATGATGGGATCCAGGGAGGGGATAAAACCAAGTATCGGCAGACTAAGATAACGGGCCGCCTGACGGCCCGATTTAAATGATGGATCTAAAAATTCCCGAAACCCGATGATTATCAGAGCGATAACAAAGGGCAGCAGGGTAATAATTGATGCCGGTTTCAGTCTTTCGCTTCTCCACCAAGCGTGGTGTTCGGTCTGTTTCAGTTTAGTTTTGTCAAGCTGTAGCTCTATCGGTAGAGTGTAATTTTTTGCCTTCAAAATGGTTGCCGACTGTCGGTGGTAACCGGCCCGCAGGCGACTCAAAAGGCGATTCATATAATAGTTGATGAGCTGGGTTCCAAGTTCAGCATCCGGGCCATAATAGCCGAGTTGCAATTGCTCATTTTCGTCGAGAACCAGTGAGAGTGATTCAATCACCGCCAGCATGGTATTTTTATCATTAAAGTTATATTTTGCCAGGCCGGGATCGGTTTCGGCAAAACGCCGCCAGCTGGTTAAGGCCAAACGGTCAGTAAAAAAGTAGTTTGGTGTCGTTACCAGACTTTTCAGGGAAATTGTATCTACCGGACTGGTGGTAACGGCAACCGGATAGTCAGGGCTGACCTGAAGAGAGCGGCTCAACGTAAAACGATCAGCTTTAATACCAGTGATAAGCAAATAGGCTGCCAAAGGAAGCAGGGCGAGAATCAGCCAGAGCGAATGTTGCGTAAGAGCATAGATATAACGTCGTAAATTGAAGAGCATAAGCTTTTCCTCTCATAGAGGTTGGGTCTATGGGTGGTTACGGTTTTGAGGTTTAAGTTGCCATTGGGTTACAATATTGGTTGATGATCAAGCCTAGAATGCGAGCCCCTGAAACTTCAAGCATGGTTTGGGCTTTTTTAACCATCTGTCTGGGAGTTTTGTTGGCCAAGACAGTCAGGGCCAGTCCATCTGTTTCGGTGGCCAGGGAGATCGGGTCGATCATATGGCGGTTGGCTGATAGTATGGCGGCACTGTCAACGATGGTCAAGGCGTAATCGTTGCGCAGGTGACGGATGATTTTAAGGGCATCTTTGGTGCTCTCCAGTTCTTCCTTGTAGATAGGCGCCGGTAAGAGTTCAAGATTGCTGTACGGAGTCGTCATTACCTGCTCGTGGAGGTTGTCGTTGTTCATACTCTCTGTGAGATTAAAATTTGTTTTGAGGTCAAAAAATGTATGCAGGCTCGGCGCATGCCAGTGACAGTCAATAAGTAATACTTTATCTTTAAGGTTGCGGGCGGCAACAATACCAAGACCGGCGGCGAAGGTGCTTTTACCCTCATTTGCGGCGGCGCTGGAGATGACGATTACCGGATTGTTGATCCCTTTGAGAGTGGCCTGGAGGGATGCGAAGATTCTTCCGGTTTCAGCCAGTATCCCGGCAATTTTCGCTTTGGTATATGGTGCTGTAGGCATTTGAATCTCTTCCTCTTTAGTGACTTACTGGGTTAGTCATTATATTTTAGATAGTAGTTAAAAAATTACTCACTGTCAAATAATAATGTTTTGGTAGTTTATTTTATTTTGTTGCTGTTTGTCAGTTACCAATTGTGAGTAAGCCGTATGTAATGGTCAGTTGGCCTGAAAGCGTCAGCTCTTTTGCTCTGGCCGGCGTGCCGGAGATCAGCGGCCAGTAACCGCCTGTAGGAGATGACGGAATAGTAACGCTCGTAGTGTTGTCGGGAACCGCATTGTTGCTCCAGTTGCCGGTGCTGTTCCAGGGGGTGCTATATCCTTTCCAGGTTGCAGTATCAGGCGGTAACCCTCCTTGATCATCGAGATGAAGTCGGCCCCATCCCGTAGCAAAATCAAACCCCGGAGTTTCAATGTCAAGGGCTTGACTCTCCAGAGAACTTTGCAGTTGGCCCGGGCTCAGACCCGGATTGTCGGAGAGGATGAGGGCGGCGGTGCCGGCGACGTGCGGTGTGGCGGCCGAAGTGCCGGAAAATCCCTGAACCCCATAACTGGCGGTAGAGACATTAGTATAGGCAGTAATGTCAGGTTTGTCGAGACCTCCGGTGGCACTGCCGCCGGAGCCATTAGTTGGTCCTTCCGAACTGTAATCCGGCCGTATGTAAGTGCTTACATCAATAGCACTGACGGTTGTTGCTCGGGCTACGTCAGCCAGGTTGGGCAGGCTGCGGCTGGTCAGGATTTCGTCAAGACGAGGCGCATTGGGGACAAAAACTTCAAAATTAACGGTTCTTGTCGGCGGTGGGAATTTATTAGCCCAGTAGATAATAAAACCGTAGGCAGCCGATGAACCATAAGTGGTGAATTTGACGGCTTCAGTTGGGGCTTGACCGGAAGATCCGTTTTGCCAGTTAATACCACCTTCACAGTAGGCAAAGTCGATTGATTCCCACCCGTTACCTTCATTGCGGTAGATGTAGAGATCGTAGTCCTGATCGACATACTGCCAATCGGACCAGCGGGCGTAAATAGTGAAAGTGAATCCGGGGTCAATTTGATAGGCTCCGCCGCCACCATCGCCAAAATAGTTGATATTTTGTCCGGCAGTAAAGTTGTGGATGCCGTCACCTTCAGGATCGTAAAAATTTCCTCCCCAGTGGCGCTGTTGGTCATTGCCGGCGGCTGTAACCCAGAGGATGCCGTTATTGTAGGCGCTGGTTACTAAGTCGGCAAGTACGCCGGTGCCATCCCCCGGTGTCATATTGTACCAACCCAGAGAGGTCGAAATGATGTCGATATTACAAGTAGTCCGGAGCCAATCGACGGCTTCCTGGAGGTCTATTTCGGTGCTGATCTTGGCTAGGCAGATGGCCGCTGCAGGAGCAAGATCATGGATGATTTCAGCACAGGCGGTACCATGGGGGGAACCGCTGTCGATCTGGGCCGAAGTTTCACCGTCAACAAAATTTCTTGCGTTTACAGTGGTGGGCAGATCGGTGCCCTGTAAACCGCTATAGCCGAGGAACCCGAGATCAATAACCCCGATTCTGGTGTTATTTCCATAGATACCGGCACTGTGCCAGTTGTTGGCATTGATGTCGTCAAGGGCCTCAGTGACGTAATTGCCGGAGTAGGTCACGGCTCGGTTTGGGGTTCTGACAAAATGAACATTCGGGATCTCGGCAAGGTCATTTAAAGATCCCAGAGGAATTATAATCTGGAGGGTCGCTTGGCTCAAGCTGTGACCGGTTACGGTGCCGTTTAGTTCGTGGATTTTTTGTTCGATTACCTGGCGATGCTTGGCCGCATATATTACTTGTACGCAGACAGTTTTAGTCAATTCGCTTTTGCGGGTGGAAACGGATCCTGAGGATGACTGGAGGTTTTCTAAGTTATTAAGCAGTGCCTTTTCCAGTCTGTCATTGAGCCGACTGTCCAACTTGGGGTTGTGAAATTGCCATTGGTGGCGCTGCCTGGCAAAATTGGGTTGGGGGGCGATGGTTGAAATTCGGTGTTTCGGAAGAGTGCCGCTGACTCCAATCGGCAAGTTGGTCGAAGTTGGGTCGGTTTCGGCAGCACAGTGACCGGCGATTTGCAAAACCATGAGCAAGACGAATAGAATGGTAATTTTTTTCATCTGCTTATCCAGTTTTTTAAGAAAAGCTGTAGTTTAATTTGGTTAGTTTTTGAGATTTGATGGGCCAGGATTTAGTTTTCTGATAAGAGCACTTATTTGCAGGTTAACTGAATAGTTACTTTATCTCTTACATTCTCCTATTTAAGCATAAATATATGAAATACTCAAAATTTATTTTGGGTTATTGGGGTTTTTCAGTCGCGCACTATTTACTGTTGTGATGATTCTTCTTTAATTGATGGGTCAGATTGATCATCTTGGAATGCCAAGTGTTTTTTTACTGCATTATTCAGCTTTTGATAGATATTAGTAATTTTCTGGTAGCGTAAAGCGATCTTTTGTCGGGATTGCAAGCTATCCTGTAAGGCCAGGAAAATCTCCAATGTCAGTTTGTCTCTAGCCTTGATGTTTTCGAACTGTTCTTTTAATTGGGTGTTGATAGAGTGGAGCATCTCTTCCTGAACCGAGATGCGATGGATTAGATCGGCGACATCCGGAGATGTCAAACCGAGTTGTGGTTCTGGTGAGGGTGTGGCACTTGGAGTTGAAATTTCCTGGTCTTGGTAATTATTGAAGAGAGTGCTTTCATCACGTGATTTTATGACCGCATCAATGATCTTTTCACCAAT
>JAYEGS010000267.1:0-10820 GCA_034659215.1 Pseudomonadota bacterium
AACTCCAGAAAGAACTTTATCGCTCCATTCTGAGCTCTTCCAGTGACGCAATTGTTGTTTACGAGATGACCGGGCTGGTTCAGTATATCAATCCGGCTTTTTCCGAGATCTTCGGCTGGAGTCTTGATGAACTAAAAGGCCGACGCATCCCTTTTCTCCCGGAATCCGAGCGCGAAGAGTCGATGAAACAGATCATGGCCCTCATCCATGGCGGCGTCCCCTGCCGCGAGTTCAGAACAAAACGATTAAGCAAAAGTGGTCAACTGATAGATATCAGCCTCAGTGCTTCTCGCTATACCGACCATCGGGGAGAGCCGGCCGGCATGCTGGTCATCCTCAGGGACATCAGCAAACGTGTACGGGCGGAACAGGAGGCACTAAAAGTCAGAAAGCTGGAATCGGTTGGCGTTTTAGCCGGGGGCATTGCTCATGATTTCAATAATATTCTGGGAGCGATCCTGGGCAACATCTCCCTGGCCCTGGACATAACCGATGAAAAAGATAACATCCATGAGCTCTTGACGGCATCCGAAAAAGCTTCTCTGCGCGCCAAAGACCTGACCCAACAACTTTTAACTTTTGCCAAAGGCGGCGAGCCAATCAAAGAGATCGCCTCAATTGAAGATATTATCAGAGATTCGGCCGCTTTTATTTTGCGAGGCAGTAATGTTCGGTGTGATTTCAATTTCGACCAAAATCTCCAGTCGGTCAAAATTGACTCAGGCCAGATAAGTCAGGTTATCCAGAATATCATCACTAACGCCGACCAAGCCATGCCGACTGGAGGTATTATAGAGATAAGTTGCACAAACTTCAAAAGTGAACCTCAAGATCAATTGCCTGTCGAAGTCGGCGACTACATAAAAATCAACATAAAAGATCACGGAGTCGGCATTCCGGCAACCATACTCGATAAGGTTTTCGACCCCTATTTCACGACTAAAAAGAGTGGCAACGGCTTAGGTTTGGCCATCACCCACTCCATCGTCAACAAACATGGCGGCCACATCACGATCGACTCAGTCTCGGGACAGGGATGCATGATCACCATCTATCTTGCCGCCACCCGGAAGAAGCAAACAACCGACCCCGTGAAAGCACCTGCGACTCCGACAAAATCACCCGGCGGCAAAATCCTCATCATGGATGACGAAGAGATGATCAGAGAGCTGGTGGAGAGAATGATGTCCCTAAAAGGCTATGACGTCCTCTCGGCGGCAGACGGTGAAGAGGCCATCCGGCTTTATGAAAAAGCAAGCCAAAGCGGGGCCCCGATCGATCTCATCATTATGGATCTGACCATCCCCGGCGGCATGGGCGGCCAGGAGGCGATACAGAAGATCCTCCAATTTGACCCGCAAGTAAAAGCCATCGTCTCCAGCGGCTACTCCAACGACCCGGTTATGTCCGAATATGAAAAATACGGCTTCTGCGCCGCCTTGTCCAAACCGTTCCAACTCCAGGAACTAATAACAACCATCAACCAGGCCACAGCAACCTGAGCCGATCTAAGATTGGGAGATAGACTTTTATGGAGTGCAAACAGACCGTCAACCTTGAAAGCTGCAACTGCAGCTATGAACCCTGTTCGCGTAAAGGCATCTGCTGTGACTGTTTACGCTACCACCTGAAAAACCGCCAGCTTCCCGGCTGCTGCTTTCCCGATGATGCGGAAAAGACGTATGATCGATCTTTTGCCCATTTTGCCCACTTGGTTCAGAAAAACCGGTTATAAATTTATCAGACATTGAATTTCCTCTTCTATTTTTTCATTCTTATCTCTTTTCTGGTTGCGGGCTGGCGGCAGCTCACCTGGGTTCCCGTTGCCGGGGTTCAGGAACCGTTGACGGCGTTGACCGCAACCATCATCACTACGGCCGGGGATGCGGTGCAACTCGCCATCGGCCTGGTCGGGGTCATGGCGCTTTTTCTCGGCCTCATGAAAGTCGCCGAAGAGGGCGGCCTCTTAAAACTTGCGGCCCGCGGGATTCGCCCCCTGCTGATTCGTCTTTTCCCCGAAGTTCCGGCCGATCATCCGGCCATGGGGGCCATGGTTATGAATATGGCCGCTAATCTGTTGGGCCTCGGCAATGCGGCGACACCTTTCGGCATCAAGGCGATGCAGGAACTCGAAACCTTAAACCCGGAGCCGGGTACGGCGACCGATGCGATGGCTCTATTTCTAGCGATCAACACTTCCAGTATCACGTTACTGCCCACCGGGGTTATCGCCTTAAGGGCGGCTGCGGGCTCGACTAATGCGGCAGGAATTCTCCCGACAACCCTCTGTGCCACCATTTTTTCAACGGCCACGGCAATCATCTGCGCCAAACTTCTGGCCCGACTCTGGAAGCGGAAAACTTCCCCTGAATCTCCAGAGAGGCTTTGCCCCAAAGAGACCGGCTCCGCAACCCCGCTAGCGGAACCTAACAACGATCTTTCGTGGTGGAAATCCATAACGATTATTGGCGCTCTTATAGCCCTGATTCCCTTAATGGTTATCTATGGACAAACTCTTTCCGGCTGGATTGTTCCCGGTCTGATGGTCTCGATGCTGACTTTCGGCATCTGGCGCGGGGTTCCGGTTTACGAAGCGTTTGTCAACGGGGCGAGAGACGGCTTTCAAGTGGCGATCAAAATTATTCCCTATCTGGTAGCGATCATGGTCGCCATCGGTATGCTTCGCGGCAGCGGGATTATGGAGATTGTAACCAGCAGCATCGGCAATTTTACAGCTTCTTTAGGAATGCCCGCCGAAGCCCTGCCGATGGCGATTTTACGCCCCTTGTCGGGCTCCGGGGCTTATGGTATTTTGGCTGCAACCATCAACAACCCGGCCATCGGCCCGGACAGCTACACCGGTTATCTGGTCTCGACCCTGCAAGGTTCTACCGAAACCACTTTTTACGTTATGGCTGTCTATTTCGGGGCTGTGCAGATTAAAAAAGTGCGCCACACGCTGGCCGCCGGTCTCTTGGCTGATCTGGCCGGAGTCATCGGCGCAATTGTCGCCTGCAAAATTTTTCTACAATTTTAAAACATCATCAAACTAATTATGTCTGATGGCGTCGTAAAAAGTTCCGATATCCTGCGTTGTTGTGGTTCTCCAGACACTCGACATACTACATGTATGGTCTCGCGCCTGGAGAACCTCAACATCTTGTCTATCGAAATTTTTACTTAGCCATCCCATGACTTTTTACGAGTTCATTATGTCTGACTGGTTTCTGAAATTCATGTTGCTCGTTTTTGCCGTTCACTTTCTGGTTTTTACCTGGCTGGCGGTAAAACGACGACGACTCTCCTCCGCTTTTGCGGCGGGCGCTTTTTTCCTACTCTTTCTGGCGATTGGCGTCCGTCTCCGGCTACCGGAAAGCTGCCTCCTCGGAATCCGGGCCTACTGGTTTCTGAGAATTCCGGCTTGGGGACTCGCCTTAGCCGGAATCTCATTGGGCTGGCACCAACGTAAGAGAAAAAATTCATAAAAAAATCCCTTGAAAAATAGTTAACAAAAATCAAATATAGACATAATTCAAAAGTCGTGCTATCAGGCTCTGCCTGAACATTTGGACACCCCACACCTGGATACCCCATATAACTTTTAAGGAATGAGAAAATGACCAGCACTTCAATAACTATTGCTTCAATCAATTACCAAAAAACCGAGATCGACAGAGGCTATACCGACCGCCTTCTGGAAATCAACCTCAGTGATAAGACCATGATCGTCACCGATATCCCGCAAGCAACCAGAGAGATGTTTGTCGGGGGTCGGGGCTACTGTTTGAAGCTGGTCTACGATAAGACCACAGCCGCAACCCGTTATGACAGCCCGGAGAATGTTTTAGCCTTTGCCGGAGGCCCTTTTTGCGGAGAGAGCAGTTTTGCCGGAACCGGAAAATTCATTATTGGTTCAATCTCACCCTTAACCGGAACTTTTTGTGATTCTAACGTGGGCGGCTACTTCTTTCCGCTGGTTAAAAATGCCGGTTTCGACGCCATCACCGTAACCGGCAAATCGACTGCTGATGTTATCATTTTTATCGATGACGAGAAGGGCACGATCAGCCTCCGGGAAGCCCCAAAAACTGACAGTTCCCTGCTCGAAGCTGAAAATCTGGTCGACACATGGCGCGGGGAGAGTAAACCTAATTCAATCGCCTTTATTAATGCCGGGATCGGGAGCAAAAACACCTTTTTCGGCTGTGTCAACAGTGTCTATTACGACCCTAAGCGGCAACGCTGCCGGGCTAAACAGGCGGGCCGGGGCGGCATGGGAACCATCATGCGGGACAAGGGTTTATGGGGAATTGTCGTCAAAAGTAAACTTAGCGGCGGCAATATCAACCAACCGGCCGACAAAAAACGGTTGCGCACCGCGGGCACTAATTTACGTAAAGTTATCCGTGACGTCGACCCCAACGAGTTACGCCTCGCCCAGCAGGGCACAACGAGCCTGCTCGATATGATGAATAACCATGATATTTTGCCGATCAACAACTATAAATTCGGCCGTGATGATGAACGACAAAAGCTGGTTTCCGGTAAAATTTTTGAGGAACAAGTCTTTGATCAAAAACATCCGGACGGCTGTTTTGCCGGTTGCACCCTCTCCTGCACCAAGGGCTGTGAGGCGCACACCCTGACCACCGGCCCGCACGCCGGCCGAACAGTACCGGTTGACGGCCCCGAATATGAGACCGCCGCCGCAATCACCAACTTAGGCATCTTCGAGATCCCGGCAATCATGGAGTATGCCTGGTATTGTGATGAGTACGCCATGGATACGATCAGTACCGGCGTGGTTATCGCTTTTCTTATCGAAGCCTATCAGGAGGGCCATCTGACCAAAGATGATACCGACGGGATTGAACTAAAATGGGATGATAAGGAGACCATTTTTGCCCTGCTCCACAAGATGGCCGCCAGTGCCGACGGTTTTACCGGTGAAGTCGGAAAGGGCATCAGACATATGAAAGGCTGGATCAGTGAACGGGCCGCGGCCCGCAACGGCAACGACAAAAAAAAGATCATGCGGGAGTTGGAACTTTTCGGCATGGAGAGCAAAGGTTTAGAGTTCTCAATGTATATCACCAAAGAGTCCCTGGCTCAACAAGGTGGTTACGGCTTTGCTTTAAAAGGGCCACAGCACGACGAATCCTGGCTTATCGCCTTGGATCAGATCAAAAACGAGATGCCGAGTTTTGCCCAAAAAGCGGCCGCCTTGAGATGGTTCCCCCTCTTTCGCACCTGGTTTAATATCGCCGGCCTCTGCAAACTGCCGTGGATCGATGTCCGCCATCCGGACGCCGCTAAAACAGCTGATCCGGCCAAAAATCTGCCTACGGTTGAGTGCTATCTTGAGCTCGTCAACTCAACCCTGGGAACCGAAAAAACCCTTGATGATCTTTTGGCTGAGTCCGAACGCTGCTACCTCCTGCACAAACTTATCAACCTGCGCCAGGGCTTTGGCACCAGAACTCACGACCGGATCCCGCTTAGAGCCATGGCTCCGGTTTTCACTGACGAATTTAGTTCACGCCGGGAGTACTATGTCAACTACCTCAAAGAGAATACCGAGATCAAAATAAACGGACAAGACGATGCCGAACTCCTGCAAAACCTGCAAGATCATCGCCGCCGACAGTATGAAACTCTGACAGATACGGTCTATGCCGAGAAAGGTTTCGACTTAAACGGCATCCCGTTGGATGAAACTCTGCAGAGATTGGGATTTAGTGATCCGGAATATTTGGAGATTGTCAAGCAAGCTCGGCAACAGATGGATTAATAACAGATACAGTGTTTTCCCGAAGATTTTGCTTCATAGAGTTTTGTATCCGCCGCTTCAATTAACTCTCGTGAACACTTACCATCTTCGGGAATCATAGTCGCCACCCCGATACTGAACGTGACATGATCTGCCGCCAGGGAAGATTGATGCTCTATGGCTAGAGCATCAATTTTATCTTGAATCTTTTTTGCCGTATCAAGGGCTTTGGAGAGATCGCTGTCCGGCAGGATTACAACAAACTCTTCACCGCCATAGCGGGCCACAAAGTCACTACTTCGACGCAATACTTCAGCTATAGCGTTGGCTACCCGGCGCAGGCAGTCATCCCCCATACCATGTCCATAAGTATCATTATAGAGTTTGAAATGATCAATATCAATCATCATCAATGAAATGGAGTAGCCGGCACGATGGGCTCGGTTCCACTCTTGATCTATAACTTCATCGAAGCGACGGCGATTGGGAATTTCGGTTAAGGCATCAATAAAGGCATACTTTTCAAGGAGCTCCTGTTTGCGTTTCAAGTCCAGGTGCACTTTGACTCGGGCTTTAACCATGAGTGGATTAAAGGGTTTGGTAATATAATCAACCGCCCCCAAAGCAAAGCCCCGACTTTCATCCATCTCTTCCGAAATAGCCGTGACAAAAAGGAGAGGAATATTCTTGGTTCCGGAATCCTCTTTCAATTTCTTACAGAGTTCATAGCCATCCATTTCCGGCATCAGAATATCGGTCAAAATGATGTCCGGCGGAGCCTCGGAAAGGGCAATTTTTAAGGCTCTTTGCGCACTTACTGCGGCCGTAATTTTATAATCATCGCGAAACAACTCCATCAACAGTTCAATATTCTGCTTATTATCGTCAACAATCAAGAGTTTGGCACGTTCATCTTTGCGCTCGCTATGACTCATCGGTCTTCATACCCCCTCGCAAAACCTGAGAAATCATCTTGATGATCTTGGCCGCTTCATCGAGCTCAAAATCATCAATATGGTCCATTAGATGTTGACACAACTCCTCATCCACCACCTTTTTCAAATCAGACCCCACGGCTTCAATTTGCAGATGCACGGCTTTCAAATCGTCATCGAACAAAGCCTCAATCCGACTCAGCTGTTTCAGTAGAACCGCCCTGTCCACACGATTATCATCTTCTCCTTTTGGACTTTGTTTGTCAATATCTTTTCCGGATTTTTCAACCAAAAAGCAGGCATTGATGCCCGATATCACCTGGTTTAATTGCCAACAAAAGTGATTCCAGGTATCTTCAGGGACTGTTTTCACTTGCAGAGAGAGGGAAGTTTCGACGCTGGCTGCCGCCGCAGAGAGAGGCTCTGCGCCGAGATTGGCGGCCACGCCCTTAATCGAATGAACGGTTCGGCGCGGCGTTTCTATATCATTTCCACTTAAACAGTGGACAATTTCAGCCTCAGCTCCGGCGAAATCCCGAGCAAAGGTTTTTAATAATTTTTCATATAATTTTCGGTTATGGCTAGCCCGAAAAAGGCCCATTTCAACATCAATACCCGGCAATTCAAGTTGCTTCTCATTATCCGGCTGAGCCGCATGATTATCCAGAGCAGTGAGGGACGCAACCTCAGGGGAAACTGTTGTCGTACCAATCCACTTGGCCAGAGTGCTAAAGAGCTTGTCCGGATCAATGGACTTGACAATATAGTCATCCATGCCGGCGGCAAGACATTTTTCGCGATCCCCTTTTAAGGCATGGGCCGTCATGGCAATTACCGGAAGCCTATTAAAACGGCTCTCTTGACGCAGCTGACGGCTAGCTTCAAGACCATCCATCTCCGGCATCTGAATATCCATGAGAACCGCATCCGGCAGGTTATCGGCAAGATAATCAAGCGCCTTTTTTCCGTTCACGGCATAATCGGTTTCCAGACCAGCACTGTGAAGCCACTCCAGAACGAGCTCCCGACTAATCTCATTATCCTCCACCAAGAGGATTTTTTTTCCTTGCAACATGGTCACCACCCACCAAACTAAAGGCAATTCGGGCCGCCCCTAAAAGAGCGGCCTCGGGATCAAGCACAACTTTTACAGGAATCCGCTCCAACCAGGAGGCCATACGGCCTTTATCTCGAAAAGCTGAAAGGAATTGAGCTTTGCGCAAATGACTGATAATCTTGGTCGGAATACCACCCGCCAGATAGAGCCCTCCGGCGGCCATCCCGATAAGCGCCAGATCTCCCGCCACGCTTCCGAGCAGCGCAACGAAGATCTCCAACGCCCGGGTTGCCGGTTTTTCACCATTTTCAGCGGCAGCGACAACGGCGGCGGCAGTTTTCTCCGAACCGGTAAGCAGCGGCGACAGAGCTCTGACCGAAGATCCGGTCTCGGCCCGCTCTCCGAGCCAGTCATAAATATTGACTAAACCGGGCCCGGAAAGCAGACGCTCCCGACTGACCCGGCCATAGCGAAGTTTGAGATAACGCCACAACTCAACCTCCAGCTCATTACGCGGGGCAAAATCGGCATGCCCGCCTTCGGATGCGAAAATCTGCGGTTTTTTAGCATCAACGAGAAAAGCCATCCCCAAACCGGTACCCGGTGCCAAGATCGCAGCCGTAGCGCTCTTTTCCTTGGCGACAGTTCCCGGTTGCAAAACAGCTAACTTGTTTTCGCCAAGCAGGGGGATCGCTGCGGCTGTGGCATAAAGATCATTAACCAACACCAGAGAAGCGCAACCGAGCTCTTTTTGCAACTCACTTTCGCCCAACTTCAACCCAAGATTGGTAGCTTCGACGTAACCGTTTTGCACTGGCCCAGCCACACCAAAACAGACTCCGGCAAGATTTTGTCGCGCCCGTTCTTGCGCCAGAAACTCCTTGACCTGCTGGACAAACTCCGATTCATCACAACTGGGGAAGCAGCAAAAAGAGAGCCTCTTCAAACCTTTTGCATCTGCTGAAAAAAGGCCGAGATTAGTTTTCGTCGCCCCAATATCACCAGCTAAAACCAGTTTATTCATCATCGAAATCCGACAAGATTATATCAATATTTGCAGTCGGGAATTCCAGAGCCAGAATCCGGCGCTCGGCCTTAAGCAGGGCCTGATAATCGCCCTGGGCTTGAGCCGCAATCAGCGTCGCAAAACTGTAGTCACTGCCCGGCAGCGGCAAATCCTGCCCCAGATCACCGCTGAGCTGTAAAAAGAGGCCGTGATTGCCATCACCCTTATGCAACTGGCCGGTAGAGTGGAGAAAACGGGGGCCGTAACCGATCGTCACCGGTACCCGGCAATAGTCTTGCAACCGCTTTTGCAGACTTTGCATGATTTTATCAAGTGTTCGGGTTTGCGGTAGATAGACCAAGAGAGCGATATAGTCACCGGAGCCCGCCTCTGCAACCAGACGCTTAAGCCCGGTTTTAAGGTCGGAAATCCCCTTAAAATGATGACTGCCGCAAATTTTAAGATCAGCCTTATCAACCAACCTCTCTAAAGTCGGCAAGGCCCCGCTCTCCTGCCAGGCGAGCATCGCTTGACGGGCGCCAATTTTAGCCGCCTCAACATCGGGTTGATCAAAAGGATTAATGCCTAAAACCGCCCCAACGGCGGCGGTTGCAAGCTCAAAACGCCAGATCTCTTGGACTAAATCCGCCGTTTCTCCGAGAGAAATCAGGGCCGACGGCTCAGCCGCCGCCTGAACCTGAGCCCGGGCTGAATCTAACCTTGAATTGTCGTCATCTGCGAGCCGCAGAAAGAGATAAAAACGATCCTCGGCGGGTTTTTCATGATGATTGAGAAAAGGTAACGCTCCATCGGCAGTAACAATAACCGGAACCAAACCATAGCCCTTTTTCCCGGTGCTTTCAGCTAACAGCTGTTCGAGCCAGACGGCAAAAGGTTGCAAACGCGGCGATAAAACCAACGTCATTTTATCGCGACCGGCCCGCGCCATCTCACCGAGAAAAACTCCCAGTTGTAGAGCTGGATTATCTGTGGCCGAAACTCCTGAAGAGCAGGCGGCCATCATCGCTTGGCCCCGAGCCAGAAGATCCCCTGGCGGCAGACCCAACAGCGCCGCCGGCAGAAGACCAAAACAGGTCAGGGCCGAATAGCGACCACCAACCTCAATAGGAGTCGAGAAGATTTTGCGAAAACCTCTCTCTCGGGCCAGAACCTCAAGCTTGGAACCGGGATCAGTAATCGCTGTAAAATTTTCGCCGGGATTTTCTTTCAGGAGAGTTAATTGAGCGTAAAAATAGTTAAAGAAGGAGAGAGTTTCAAGAGTACCGCCGGATTTACTTGAAACCAGAAAGAGGGTGGTCTCAAGCGCTCCGGTCTCAGCGATACGGGCAACCGCCTGAGGATGGGTGCTGTCTAAGATTGTAACCGGAATAAAACCTTCGGCCACACCAAAAACTTTACCCCAAACCTCGGCAATCAAACTGCTGCCGCCCATCCCTAAAACGACAACCCGCGTAAAACCGAAAGCCACCACCTCCGCGACAAACCGATCAATCTCTGAAACGAGATCGGCCATTATCTTTGGCAATTCAAGCCAACCCAGACGATTGGTTAACTCAGGCGTGGTTTCAACCAGTTGCGGATCTTTCACCCAAACAGTGCCATCATGCTGCCAGATACGAGAGCATAAATTTTCACGATCCCACTGACTTAAGCGCTCAGCAAGAGCTGTAGCGCTAGTTCCAGCCTGAATTTCCAAGTCGTTTAAGGGAATATCGGACATGACTACATCTCCTATTTGCGCCGCTTCGACAAATATCGAGAACGCCGCCAACTTTGCTACGCCCACTTCGACGGGGTCAAAGCTTGACCAGTGGCGGGTCAATATTCCGACCTACTCAATCATCTCGGCCGCCAATTCGCAAGCACTGACCCCAACCGAGATAGAACGAACATTGGCCTTGACCTTTTAATGGGCACACAAAGCTACGGCCCGGCGCACAATCTCTTCCTGGGTAATTCTGAATTGTTTAAAGAGTTCGGAAGCCGGAGCTGAAGCACCGAAGTGGTCGATTGCAATTATTTCACCCCGAC
>JAYEGS010000268.1:0-2135 GCA_034659215.1 Pseudomonadota bacterium
GAAACCAAAAGTTAAAAATTAGAAAAATATCTGTTATTTCGTCTAGTTGCCTGATAATATTGTAACTTCTCCAAAAGTGTTGGTAAGAGCACTTTTATTCCCGGCATAGCCTTTCCCGGAAATCTTTAACAAGAGGAAGACCGTACATGGCTTTTATTGAAGTGAGTTGTTTTTGTGTTTTATTATACTTACCACGACCAGAAGTATTGCCAAGAAAAATCCAATTAGCCGCACAGTAGCATGTGCCTTTAAATAGATCAGTGTCGACAAACGTCTCAATCCAAAAAACTGGGTGTTTGTAAAGAGTTTGCCAATCTTCTGAAATATTTTTGGCACACATGGCGAGCAGATGGGATGCCAGGTGTGGGACATGAATCCATGGCAAAATAAGAAATCGAGAATTATAAGCCAGAAGGTGTCTGTTTTTATCGCACATTTCAGGAGACCAGCCAATAAAGCGATCTCGATGAAGTATCCTGTAAGGGGCTGATGAAAAGGCAAAGCAGGCAATGGGACGATCTGATGCAAAAATTATGTACTTAAGATGCTCGCCAACCGGTTGGGTGTATCCGAGATAATGGTACTGCTCAATTAGGCGGTTGAAGAGTTTGTCGAGGTTGGTTCTCCGTACTTGCTTTATTTTAACTGGTTGGAGTTTTTTTACTGTAGAGTGGATGGGGGTTTGATCTATATCATTTTTTTTTAGTTTTGTTTGAGATTGTCGTCCGCCTGTAAAGGGGTGCCTTCTTGGTGGCAGTTTTATGTGTTTTTCTCTGTGGAGTTTGAGCATGAGACTTCGGCAGACACCATCTTTTAGTGTGCCATTTTGCTGAACCCAATTCCATTCACGGCACACTCGCTGAGACAGAGCTCTACGGCTTTCTCCCGGGTTATCTGCGATAAGCCTGGCAAGAAACTTTACGTCATCCGAGGTGATGGTACGTTTGCGAAAGGTGAATAATTTGGTTACAGCCATGAATAAGACTATCGTACGAATGTACGCCTTTATGATGATAAATAGATGTTTTATTTATCCGTATGATCCGCTTTTTTGTTTTATAATTTGAGATAAAGGTAATATCAAATTTTTATGTGAGAGTCTGTCTTCAAGATATTGCCAGAAAGATATTCCAAGTTTTCGACAGGTTTTCTTTAAACTGATAAACGTATCTCTACATTGACGCCCAGTGTCACTGCGAGTACTCCCGCTGACCTTGCGTTTCTTGACATATTCACGAATATCATTTTCACTTAAATTGTTATGAAGAGGTATTTCCGGTCGGTCGAGCACAAGAAGGAGTTCAGCTTTATTGCGGTGAAGACGTTGCAGGGCAAGATTAAGAAGTTGGAAATCGGTTTGCTGGGTGAAAATTGTATCAAATTTTTCCTGCAGCCTATTTTTATCTTCTTCGGTTGGAGCTTCTTTATAGGCTTTTAACTCATCGTAGAATTCCCATACCTGGCTGCGAACGTCATCAAGGATTTCTTGTTTTACAGTGCTTGGCACAATAAGCTTTGCCAAGGTTCGCTCTGCATGAATCCAGCACAGGGCATGCTTGAATATGTTAAACTGACCAGCGTCATCACTGACAATCACCAGTCCTTTGGGAATATGCGACAGCACACTGGCGTAAAGAGCGCCTTCTGTTGCAATTTTTATATGACGGGCTTTTTTTAGGCCAATGCTCTCGAGGTATGTATCCCAATGTTCCTTATCAGTAAATTCTTTGCTTAAATCGTTCTTCAGAAGAGCCAGTGGTACTTGGGGCAAACCAGCGTCAATCATATATTCAAATGCATCATCATTAAGAATATAATCAGATTTACCGGCACGAAGAAGTTCAAGAAAATTGATTCTGCTTTTGCTGTTCGTGCTGGCAAACCATGCAAAAAACTCGTTGCCTATGTGGGTGCAGTAACCGTTCTTGCCATTATGACGCGCGCCGGTATCATCTACATTGATATGTGATGCAGAGTTTAATCCTGCGAGCAGGATATCATCTTTTTCAGAATGAAACAGCTCTTTGTCTGCACTGAGAATTCTGTTTATCTGGCAAGCTGAAATATCTATATCCCATTCCTTCAACTGTTCCAGGATAAGAGGTTGTGTGACATGACATTGGTGGTGTTGGTAA
>JAYEGS010000269.1:0-10813 GCA_034659215.1 Pseudomonadota bacterium
GCTTTAATTCTGACTCCGGCTATAGGGAGCGAAGCGGTGTTCGCACTATTTACGAAAGTAAAAAGGCACAAAGCTTTTGGTTATTACTTTGTGCCTTTGCATCTGTCAACAGATTTTGTTGATTTCTCTATTGTCGGCCCGGCAGCGCATCGAGCATGGTGCCGCTGCTGTTAAGTTGAAAAGCGACGACCGGGGCTGTGGCGCTGTAGGTGATATAGGTGGCGCTCTCAATGTCGACGCTAAAGTATTTTTCAGCAATATCAGAACTTTTTTGATACCCGTCAAGTGTGAGAGGGGTCCCGGTTGCAACCAGAGTGCCGTCATCTTGGTAAGCTTTCAGCGTGACCGTGATTGGTTTAGATGTGGTGTTGGCGATGGCCAGGCCGGTCCAATTGCCGTCGTTGTCAATGTTTTTCGGGAAAATTCCGTTAAGACCATCAATGCCGACGCTGGAGTAACCGGCTAACTGTTTGTTGTCGGTCGTCGCAAAAAGTTCAAAACCGCTGATCGGCACGGTTGCCTCTATTTTCAACCAGGCTGTATTTTCCGGTAAATCTAATTGAGAAACAGCTTTGACGAAATTGCTTTTAGGGGAAATTTCAATTGGAGCCGCAGGTTCGGCCGGGCTCAGCAGGGTACCGTCGGCTGCATATGGTTTGATAACCAGCTCTCCGGCAACCGAGCCCGGATTGAAGGCGGCAATTCCGGTCCACCAATCATCATCGCTTGCGATATGCGGGTAATAAAGGGTAGTGCTGGTGCCGTCTTTAAATAAAGTTCCACTCAATTGCATACCGTTACTGAACATCTCCAGGCCGATTACACCTTCGGCATTGCTGATTACAGCAGACTTGAGATTCTCTGTCGACAAGCCTTCGAGAAAATCGGCGAGATTAATCGCTCTATGATTTTTTGCCCGCAAGAGAAGGGATTGGCTTACTCCATTGTTAAAAGTGAAAGTTAGCTCGCGGTCTTCATCGGTGGTGTTAACCAGAGCCAACCCGGTCCACCAGTCTTTTTCCAGGGTGATATGAGAGACGCTGATATCGTTTTTGGTGATCTTGGTTGTGGCCGGGATCGCCGCCCGATATTTTAGTCCCGGATAGTCGTAAAACTTTGTGTAACCGTAGGTTGTCTGACTGGTTGTTTCCAGAATTATATATTTAATTTTGTTTGGGTCTGAGAAAGATTCTCCGACTACCAACTCAACCCGGCCGGCGGCCGGCAGGCCGTCAAGGGTGTGGGTGTCGTCAAGAAGCTCGCCATCGGCATCGTAGGCTTTGAAAGTTCCGCTTAAAGGAGTCTCCGGGCTGGTATTGATGACGGAAATTTCGCTCTCCCAGCCGTTACCGCTGGCGATGTGGGGGAAATAGAGCGGGTAGATGGGGTCGCAATCTTCGCTATCATTACAGGTGATGGTTTCGTAAGCGGCCGCAAGCCAGGCTGACATCCCGCCGGAGAGGCTGTAGACGGTTTCATAGCCGTTACGGTCAAGAACATTGGCGGCATCGCGACTGCGGCTGCCGCTGTGGCAGACGAGAAGAATTGGGGCATCGGTTGGTAGATTGTCATACTCTTTGTAAAAAACTCCGGATCTCCAGGGATAATTAAGGGCGCAGGGAATGTGTCCATAGCAATATTCAGTTATTTTTTCCCGGACATCGACAACGATCAGGTCGTCGTCGGTCAGATACATCTCATAGGCAACAGGAGCTGAAATTATTTCGTAGGCATTGGCTTGGCTGGGTATAAGGCCCGCGATTATCACTAGTACCACAAAGGTCAGGATAAATCTTTTCATGAAATGTACTCCCTGCAAAAGTAGGATTGAAAATAAATTTCAGACTATATTAGTGGGAATTAATTATGTCAAGTGAAATAGTTGTAATCGTTAGGTTCCAAACAGTTTGCCACTAATTATCAATTTTTTTTCGACAGAAGTTCCAGGCGGAGAAGATTAAGGGCTTGGGCGGCAAAGATTTTTTTATTGAGTCGGCGTTTTCCGAAAGCGGAAAAGAAGTGCCGACTTTTGCTTCCTGAGGGCCCGGCCAGACCGAGGTAGACGGTGCCGACCGGTTTTTCCGGGGAGCCTCCGGCGGGGCCGGCGATGCCGGTTGTGGCGATGGCGTAAGTGGCGCCGCTGAGTTTCTGAACCCCGGCAGCCATAGCTTTGGCGGTCTTCGTATGAACCGCACCAAATTTTTTAAGGATTGTGTGTTCAACTCCCAGGATTTTCTCTTTCGCGTCATTGGCATAGGTGACGGCGCTCAAGAGAAAAAAATCCGAACTTCCGGGACGATCGGTCAGCCAGTCGGCAATCAGGCCACCGGTACAGCTTTCGGCAACCGCCAGCGTCGCTTGTTGCTGAATCAAGAGATCACCAACAACGGTCGCCATCGGTTGACCGGTGAGTGAAACTATTTTATTTTCGAGTTTTTCCTTGATCCAGCCAGTGGCCTCTTCCTGCTCTTTGACCAGCGCCTTCTCATCACTGTTTTTCTGGTAGAGTTTGATTTGAACTTCCGGGAAACTGGCTCTGAAACCGAGTTTAATGCCGGGGAAAAGAGTCGAAAATTCACTTAATTTTTCTTCCAGGGCTGACTCTCCCAGGCCAAACGTGGAGATGGTTGCAGTTTTGTAGTGATAGCTCTCTTTGGGATCTAATCTGATGCGCGGGATAACTTGCTGCTTAAGCATTTTACGCATCTCGGCCGGGACTCCGGGAAGAAAGAAAAAAGTGCCCCGTCCGATTTTCAGAGAGAAACCCGGGGCCGTGCCGATCGGGTTTTCAAGGATTGTTGCACCTTGGGGAAAAAGCGCTTGTTTGGTGTTATTATCAGACATGATTTTTTGTCTGGAAATGAAAAAAGATTCAATTTTCTTCAGAACACCATTATCAAGTTCGAGAGAGACCCCCGCCGCCCGGGCGGCGGCATCGCGGCCCAAATCATCAATGGTCGGGCCTAAGCCCCCGGTGACGACGATAATGTCAGCCCGCCCAGCCAGCTCCAGCAAAATTGTTGTGAGTTCGTTTTCATCGTCTCCGACACAGTTGTGTCGGGTTATTTTAATGCCCAGGGCCTCAATCTCTTCGGCGATGTAAGCGGAATTGCTGTCGATTAGAGCGCCGCTGCGAATCTCATCACCCGTGGCCAGAATTTCTGCAATCATATATTGGGTCTCTCCTTAGGAGGTTGTCCGAGGATAATTTTTTGAGCATAACGCAGATATGGGGAAAAAAGACGTTCTCGGACAGCCTCCTTGATGTTTGTGGCTCTTATCACTTGTTATTCACAATTTTCTTCATCATCACATGTGACTGTCGGTTCAGGCCAGCTATACATGCCTTCTTCAAGGTTGTAGACGGTTTTGTAGCCGTTTTTGTCAAGCATGGCCGCCGCCTTGCCGCTGCGATTGCCGCTGCGACAAACGATCAGGATTGGCGCGTCAGTCGGCAGATTGTGAAACTCATTTGCAAAGACTCCATGGTTCCAGGAGTAGAGAATGATGCAGGGAATATGCCCGCGACAATATTCAGATCTGTCTCGGACATCGACAATGATTAGCTCTTTGTTGTTCTGATACATGGCATAGGCTTGAGCACCGGATATGTCGGTGTAGGCGTATCCTTTGCCGCACAAAAGGCCCACAACCATCATAATCGTTATGCAGGACAAGATAAACTTTTTCATAAAATCATCTCCCGGCAAAAATTGATATTGGTACTCTTTGCAATCCCTGCAATATATTTAAGACTGTATTGGTATGGAATAAATATGTCAAGTAAATTAGTAACGTTAAATAGATGTAGTCGAGGTTTGTTATGATAAAATTCTTGACATTATGTTTTATCTGGAATATTGTATAAAGATAATTATCATTATTATGATAATCTGTGCTGTCTGGATTGATCTAACCCATAAGCTTAAAATTGAAAACAACTTTGAGGTCAAGGTGAAAAACAGTCTTCCCGGTTGCGATAATTTTTTTCATAAAATTCTTCATAAAATTGGCAAAGTTTTCAGTTTCTATCTTGACGGCTTTCGCTCCATGCGTACGGGGAAAACCCTCTGGAAGATAATTTTTGTAAAAATTATTCTGTTTGTCGCCATTCTTAAATTTTTCTTCCCCGATTATTTACAAACTAATTTCAGCACTGATCAGCAACGCGCTGATCATGTGCTGGCAAATATTACGAAACCATCAACCGGCCAGTTACAAGGAGGTAAGTAAAATTGGATTATACTGATTTAGCTCAGGTAGATTGGGCCCGAGCCCAGTTTGCGTTGACGGCTATGTATCACTGGATTTTTGTGCCGTTGACCTTAGGCCTTTCATTTCTGATCGCATTTTTTGAGACCATCTATTATAAGACCGGCAATGAAGAGTGGAAGAAAATTACCAAATTCTGGATGACGCTGTTCGGGATTAACTTTGCTATTGGCGTGGCGACCGGAATTATTCTGGAGTTTCAATTTGGGACAAACTGGTCAAACTACTCCTGGATGGTTGGTGATATCTTCGGGGCACCGCTGGCGGCCGAAGGTCTCTTTGCATTTTTTCTGGAAACCACCTTTTTTGCGGTGATGTTTTTCGGCTGGAATCGGGTCTCCAAAAAATTTCATCTCTTGTCAACCTGGCTCGTAGCTATTGGTTCCAATCTTTCAGCTTTGTGGATATTGGTTGCCAACGCCTGGATGCAGCATCCGATCGGCATGCATTTTAACCCCGATTCGGCTCGTTTTGAGATGCAGGATTTCTGGGGAATTCTCGGCTCCCCGGTAGCGGTCAGCCATTTTGTTCATGCCACCAGCTCCGGTTTTTTACTGGCTTCCCTTTTTGTTGTGGGCGTCAGCTGTTGGTTGCTCTTGAAAAAGCGTCATCTCAAAATGGCGCAAAGAAGTATTGCCGTGGCTGCCGTTTTTGGCTTGATCTCTTCAGCTTTTGTGGGCTTGACCGGTGATGAATCGGCTTACACTGCGGCCCAGGTGCAGCCCATGAAACTGGCGGCTATGGAAGGACTGTATAAGGGCTCAAACGGGGCTGATTTGATCGCCATGGGGATTGTTAATTCCGCAAAAAAACCTGGTGATCAAGAAGATGCCTTAAAGGCTGCTATAAAAGTTCCGGGGATGCTCTCTATTCTCGCTAATCGTAAAATCGGCAGTTTTGTCCCGGGGATTGATGATCTGGTTTATGGGAATCCGGAGCAGGGGATTATCAGCACGGAGACAAAAATTGCTCAGGGTAAAATCGCCGTGGCTCAGTTAGCCCGTTACAAAAAGGCTAAAAAGAGTGGTGACCAGGCTGCAGCGACTTTAGCCTTACAGACTTTTCGAACCCATGAACAGTACTTTGGTTATGGTTTTTTCGACAAGGTAGAGGATGTTGTGCCTAATGTTCCTCTGGTATTTTATAACTTTCACCTGATGGTTACATTGGGAACCGTTTTTCCGCTGCTTTTTCTGCTAATGTTGTTTTTTCTTTATCGGGGTAAATTGCCCGAGAAGAGGTGGCTGCTTAAACTTGGATTTATCTCTCTCTTTTTGGGTTATCTGGCGCAACAGAGTGGCTGGATTGTGGCTGAAGTCGGCCGTCAACCCTGGGCCATTCAGGATCTTCTGCCGGTCTCTGTCGCCCGTTCCAATCTCACTACAGGTACGGTTCAGACGACCTTTTTCATGTTCCTGCTGGTGTTTACGGTTTTATTGATCGCAGAAGTGGGAATCATGATGAAACAGATTAAAAACGGACCGGAGGGAGAATAAGATGGGGAGTTTAAGTTTGGCCCAGTTGCAGCAACTTTGGTGGTTGTTGATTTCTGTTGTTGGCGCTCTGTTTATTTTTCTGACCTTTGTCCAGGGCGGACAATGTCTGCTCTTTGAGGTTGCGAAAAATGAATCCGAGAAATCTTTGGTTATTAATTCTTTGGGTAAGAAATGGGAGCTAACCTTTACGACCCTGGTGCTTTTTGGCGGGGCTCTCTTTGCCGCCTTTCCGCTCTTTTATGCAACCAGTTTCGGGGGTGCCTATTGGGTCTGGATGCTGATCCTCTTTACCTTTATTCTGCAGGCGGTAAGCTATGAGTTTCGTAAAAAACCCAACAACCTTCTGGGTGCAAAAGTCTATGAGGTGTTTCTCTACATTAATGGCAGTATTGGTGTCATTTTGATTGGGGCTGCGATTGGTACTTTTTTTACCGGTTCGAATTTCTCTCTTAATGATTATAATTCTGTTACCTGGCAGAGTCCGACTCGGGGGTTGGAAGCGGCTTTTAACCTGT
Organism: Pseudomonadota bacterium; assembly: GCA_034659215.1. GTDB lineage: Bacteria > Desulfobacterota > Anaeroferrophillalia > Anaeroferrophillales > Tharpellaceae > Tharpella. The sequence continues at coordinate 6,284 of JAYEGS010000269.1, forward strand.
TTAATCTCTCTTTTGGACTATTTTTACTGTTTGTCGCCCGCATTCTTGGAGCTTTATATCTGAACAACAACATTGATCATCCGGCATTGCGAGAGCGTACTCGCAACGCCGCCTTTACAAATTTGCTCTTTTTGCTCCCTTTTCTGCTCTATATCCTGTTTAGCTTGGTCACTATGCAGGGTTACGCCATCAACCCTGAAACGGGTAAAGTGTTTTTAGAGAAGGGCAAATATCTGCATAACCTTCTGGCGATGCCGATTCATGGTCTAGGGTTTTTACTGGTCGGCCTGTTGTTGGTGATCTACGGTATTGTGATGGCCAAATTTATGAAAAGTGTCAAGGGGATCTGGCCTGCCGGGTTGGGGGTTGTGCTCGTGGTTCTGGCCGTTCTGTTTACGGCCGGTTTTAATAATACAGCTTTTTATCCGTCCTCCTATGACCTGCAGAGCAGTCTCAGTATTGTCAATGCCTCAAGTAGCCACTATACCTTGACGGCGATGAGCTATATTGCTATCTCGATTCCTTTTATCCTGGCTTACATTATCTATGTCTGGAGTTTACTTGATGCTAAAAAACTGACGGAAGAAGATCTGACGGCAGAAATGTCGGACGAAAAATACTAAAGGAGTGTTGAAATGACTATGATATTGGTTGGCGGCTGGTTTGCTGTAATTATTATCTCTTTTGTCGGGGCCGAAATTTTCCTGAAAAAGAGTGATTTGTTGTAGAAGATAAAATTTCCTGATCCGGCAGCCGGTCACGCCGGGTCAGGAAATAATTAATTTAATGGCCATGATGATGACAACCACGGTTACCACCTTTTTAATCCAGCGATGGCCTTTAAGGACGGTCAGATGAACCCCGACCTGGCTGCCGAGCATGGTGCCCGCCGCCAGAACCAAGCCCAGAGTCCAATCAACTTTCCCTTCCCAGGCAAAAATTGCCAGTGAAATAAAAGTATAAGCCAGAATACTCAAAACTTTGACGGCGTTGCCTTTGACGAGGTCGAGTCCGGCCAGAGTTGTGGCCGCCAGAACCAGAAAACCAACCCCGGCCTGAACAAATCCCCCATAGATTCCGACGAGAAAAAAACCTCCCATCAGAGCTATTCGGTTAAACGGTTTGGCCTCATCCCCGCCGGTTCTGTTTTTTAAAGGATCCCAGAGGGTCCAGAGGGTGACTCCAATCATTAGTCCGGCGAGGATGTTTTTAAAAAGTTCGTCGCCAATGACAATTGCGATTTTTGAACCGATTAGAGCTCCAATAACCGCAGGCCCGGTGGCCCAGCGGACATATTTCCAATCAACCACGCCGTGGCGCTGAAAACTCCAGGAGGCGGTGATATTCTGACAAAGAATACCGACCCGGTTGGTGCCGTTGGCGACAATCGGCGGCAGGCCCATAAAGATCAGCAGCGGAATTGTCAGAAAAGAGCCGCCGCCGGCGATAACATTCAATGTCCCGGCCACCAGGCCGATGAGAAAAAGTAGAAGATATTGGAGCATGACGGCTAAAAGTCCTCTTTTTAGTGCCTTACAGTAACTTTTGGGTTGCGGGAGTAATTCCCGCATTAGAAATCTGAATATGTATCTCTTTACCCTTGATATTTCATGATGTCAATCGTTCATAACTTGTGTTCAATAGTTGGATTAAAACTTTTCCCACCCTTGACATCCAATGCTGCCGTCAATATCTTGGCAAAGAATTACCTGCGTCTGAAAAATGAGCGCTGGAAAAACAGAAATTTTACTTAAGAAGTGGAGAGAAGCCGCCCGCACGACCGGTGGTGGTTTCAATTTCAACTAATTTTTAACCTGAATTTTACAATTTAAAAAAAGGAATTTACCGATGAGTAAAGAAACCCTGCAGTTTGAAACCGAGATTCAACAGTTGTTGGATCTGATTATTCACTCCCTCTACTCCCACAAAGAGATTTTCTTGCGGGAATTGATCTCCAACTCTTCCGATGCTCTGGATAAACTTGAATTCAAGAGCCAGACCGACCAGAGCCTGCTTGGTGATGACACTGAGTTAAAGATTCGGATTGAGACCGATGCCAAAGCGCGGACGGTTTCGATTATTGACAATGGTATCGGCATGACTCATGATGAACTTATCGAAAATTTGGGAACCATTGCCAAATCCGGAACCAAAGGTTTTATCGAAGCCTTGTCTAAAAAGGAGAAGAGTGATTCGCCTCTGGATCTGATTGGTCAGTTCGGCGTCGGTTTCTACTCCGGTTTTATGGTTGCCGATCGGGTGGTTCTGACTACCCGGGCTCCGCAGGCTGAGAGCGCCTACCGCTGGGAGTCTAAAGGCGACGGCAGCTACACGGTTGAAGAGTGTGATGAAATCCAGCGCGGTACCCGGGTGACGCTCTACCTGAAAGATATTGTCGACGACGATCAGGATTTTACGCAAGAGTGGGTTTTACGTTCAACGGTTAAAAAATACTCCGATTTCGTGACCTATCCGATTCTTATGGATATTGAGCGTCAGGAGACTCCGACCGACGATGAAGGCAAGCCGATTGAAGGGGCCGAAGCGGTCAAGAAGGTGACTGAAGAGACCTTGAATTCGATGAAGCCGCTCTGGAACAGACGTAAAAGCGAAGTTACCGATGAGGAGTACAAAGAGTTCTACAAACATCTCTCGCATGACTGGAATGAACCGCTCGATACGATTCATCTTAATGCCGAAGGTATTCTTGAATATAATGCTTTGATGTTTATTCCGGGACAGGCTCCTTTTGATCTCTTTACGCCGGAGAATAAATCGGGCATGCAGCTCTATGTTCGCAATATCTTTATTATGGATAACTGTGAAGAGCTGCTGCCCCCATATCTGCGTTTTGTCAAGGGTGTGGTCGATTCGGCTGATATCTCGCTCAATGTCTCTCGTGAAATCCTGCAGCATGACCGGATTGTCAGCAAGATCAAAAAGAATCTGGTCAAAAAGATTCTTGAACGGTTGTCGACGATGCTTGACAAAGAGCGTGAACAATATCTTAAATTCTGGGAAGCTTTTGGTCAGGTCATTAAGGAAGGGCTCCATAACGATTTTGAAAATCGTGAAGCAATCGCCGACCTTCTGTTGTACTCATCGACTAACGGTGATGAACTGACGACCTTGAAAGATTATCTGGAGCGGATGCCGGAAGAGCAAAAAGATATCTACTTTATAACCGGTGAAGATCGTCAGACTTTGATCGCCTCCCCGCACCTTGAAATGTTTAAAAATAAGGGTTTCGAGGTTCTTCTGATGACCGACCCGGTAGACGAGTGGGTTATCCAGGGGCTAAATGAATATAAAGGCAAAAACCTTAAATCGGTGACCAAAGGTGATGTCGATCTCCAGAGCGAGGATGAGAAGAAGGAGAACGAAGAGCAAGTCAAGCAGGTTTCCGAAGAGTTCAGCGAACTTTTGAACTATATCAAAACCAGTCTTGACGGCAAGGTCGCCGAGGTTCGCATCTCCCAGCGTTTGACCGGGAGTCCGGTCTGTCTGGTCGCCGGTGAACACGATATGAGCGCCAGTATGGAGCGCATCTTAAAAGCCGCTAACCAGCCGGTTCCGCCGAGTCAGAGGGTTTTAGAGATTAATGCCGATCATGAGCTTTTGACCCGGATGCGTGAACTTTATCAGGGTCAGGGCGAGGGTGACGAACTGAAAGAGTATGCCGAACTGCTCTACGATCAAGCCTTGCTCACCGAGGGCTCCAAAGTGATCTCTCCCGAACTTTTCTGCAGCCGTCTGACAAAACTGATGTTAAAAGCGTTGCCGGAGTGATTAGTTAGCTCCACCTGCAATCAGTGAGTAGACTTATTGGCGCCTGTATTCATACGAGAAGTTTGCCAAGAGCGTATTCCACGGGTGGAGCTAACCGACTACCCCCCTTTATAAAATCACATAACGACCAGCATCAGCCGCCTGAAAACGGTTTTGTTAAATCACCGATAATTTCGCGCCGTTTTCAGGTCGGTTCTGTATGCGATTTCTTGCCGATTAAGACCTTAAAATTCCTTGAAATATTCATTTTTGATGTAAAAGTGGACTTCTAAGGGCATTTTTTGATATGTTTTTACTGTGATTTAAAATATTTGGTGTAAGTCAACCCAAGTGTTTTACGCCACCTGGTAGATAACAGGTCGATATTCCGGTGAAGGAATCGGTTTACCGTTTGCTATTGCTGCTTCAAGCCAGCTTTTCTTGGCGGCCAATACTTCTTCCAAGGCTTGATCTGGTTTTTCAGCAAAAGCAGAGCATGCTTTTAAGTCTGGAATATCCGCAATATATCCCTCATCTTCTTCACTGTAAAAAATATTGATGTGGTAATCTTTCATAATTCTTCCTCCATCTGGAGATTGTGGGTTTCTATCAGTTGCAGAAATTGTTTGATTTGATATGCTAGAATTCCGATATAAGGAATTTTCATGGTGCTTTTACCCTTTAGCAATCAAAACTGTTTTTATCTCCTTTAATGTCCCTCTGATTTTTTGTACTTGGCGTAAATTTGCTCGCGATTAATAT
>JAYEGS010000270.1:0-10775 GCA_034659215.1 Pseudomonadota bacterium
GATCCATACGGAAAATGTCAAGCTCAACCTCAAGCTGACCGACAAAAAAACCATTGGCAACAATACTGGTGATGCCGTGCTGGGTCGGGTAGGGGGTGCCTTTCGGAACAATGATGTCGTAGCGGTAGCCATCGCCTTTGGCGGTTCGACTGCGGATCGCGTAATTGGCTTTGATTGTTGCCTGAAGCCCACCTTTTTTCAGGTAACGCAAAGCTCCGACCGGGATGGCCTCGTGGGCTTTGTGACTTAAGAGTTTGGGCCCGAAAAAATCCTTTAAAATGTTTTTGTAGTAGGGGGTCGGCATGCTTAAACCGCTGCCCAGAACGTAGTTTATGTTTTCATGAGTGACCCCAAATCCGGAAGCGAGATCAAAGAGATCACGCAAAAGCACTTTAAGCTCTTCACCGTAGCCTTTTTGGTCGAGTATTTTATAGAGATCCTTACGTGAAAGGCGGAGCTCGACTCCGTTAAGGGTTTCTTGGTATTGTGGATTAAAGTTAAGTTTCCCCCTGATTTCGCGGGCTTTTTTCATGTTGAAAGGAGCGGTTTCGGCAAAGTAGTTTTGGATCGCTTTGTCGATATCGGCACCGCCATAGTTTTTATGCATGCTGCAGATAATTACACTCTGGAGTCGCGGTTCCCGGTTATTCTCGACAATCTTGATCAGATAGAGATCAATGGTTGTGTAGCCAAAAAGAAGATAGACCAGGTGCTGGTCTATCTGGTTGGCAAGATCGTAAGCTAAAAGAGTACAAACCGCTTCGTCGACAATTTTATAATTGATCAGGCCGATACGCAGGCAGAACTCTTCGATGATAGAAGCAAAAATTGAAAAGTTAAGGGGCTGGACGATAAAGACGATCATCGCCACTTGATCTTTGCCATAGAGCTCATGGATACGGTCGATGATATTGATGAGCAGGTCGGAAGCGGCCTGGAACGTGCTGATCTCCTGATCGCCGATAATCCGGGGCAGGTATTGCCTTTTGCCCATATATTGCTTCATATATTTGAAGGTTGCCGGTGAATTGAATTTTTTATAGGTGAAGACTTCCTGGCCGCAATAGATACGATCAGCATAGCAAACCATGGCGGGTACCAGGTGGATCTTTTCCGGGCCTTTAGGTGTGTTGATTTCGACCGTAGTCGAAATCTCATCCAGGTAGACGGACTCGATCCGGCCGCTCTCCTCATCCTGGCTGTAGACCTGCAGGTTGACATTGTTGAAGAATATGGAGACTGTTTTAGCCATTAGTGCCTTGCAGGTTATTTTCTGCACAAAAAAAGATTTAAAAATCAGAAAATGTTCTGATAAGAGCACATATTTGCGAGCCCTTAAAATAAGTTTTGGGTTACGGTGATTGTTCTCGCGTTAGAGTTTTTTTACCTTGAAAATCCTGAGCTCCCGAGTTTGAGAGGCTTCATTGTAGACTTTAAGTTCTCTGGTGTTGCGTGTGATTCGGATGATTCGATCAAGGATCTTTTGTCGGAGTTCATCGTAATGCGGCCGTCCTCTGATAAAGTCAATAATCTTGTTTAAGATCGGCAGGCTTTGAAAATTGTCGAGTTCGTTTTCCTTATCCAACAGGAGATTGAGAACTGTGTTTATACTTTGGCGGAAAAAACCGCTGTAGCGCCGGGTCCTGTGTACTACTATCGCAAAACAATCACTGCCGTCAACCTCGATTTCAGAGAGCAGCCGCATGGCCATCAGTAAGGGGAAATCACGGGTGGCCGCGTCGTGAACATCGCCGGGGCCGAGAAGGAGTTCGATCAATTGGGCCGGTTGCTCTTTGATGGTCGCAAAAAGTTCTTCACCTGAGGGCTGAGTGCCGATGGTGACGGCGGTCAGCAGTTTTTCAATGGTCAGGTTGGCAATCTCAGGATGTAGCTGAAAGAATTCCGCCAGGGCATCGGTCATTTTTTCCAGATCTCGGCCTTTAGTCAAGCGTTCTTTGATGGTCAGGGAGCGAAGCTCTTCACGTTCTTTGAGCAGGTTCAAAAGGAGGGGAACATCGGTACCTTTAAATCGAGGGGATAAAAGGTTGAGCAGGCGGTAGGAGAAAGTCCAGTCAATGTCGCCTAAAAGAGCTATAAGTTTTTGTCGGATTTTGGGGGACTCGGCAAATCGGCACATGAAGAGGGCGATCTCCCGGTAGTGCGGTTTAAGGACTGGGCTTGTTACTTTATCTAAAATGTCGGCCCAGTTTTCACCGTAACCAAAGCTTGCCAGGGCTTTGAGGAGACTCGGGTAGAGTTCAACGTTCTCCGACCATTGGGACAGTTGATTGGCGGCCTCCCGATTTTTGCCCGGCCAGGGTGATCCCGCCAGGGTCTGCAAAAGCAGGTTGAGTCCCTCTTTTTTGTTGGTTTTGTTGAGCAAATCCCGGATCGTTTGCAAAGCCCTTGAGTTTCGCATTTCACTTAGAGCAGCCAAAGCTTCCCGGCGCTCATTAAGGTTGCCCTGCCGAGCCCGGTTTTGCAGAAGTTCGAGGGCTTCGGGGTTTTGACAGCCGGCGAGATCAGAGAGGGCGGAGGTTCTTTTTTTGCGGCGCCACGATTTGCCGGCTTTTAACAACCTTTTACAGCCCTCCTCATCACCGAGGCGGGCCAGGGCACCGGCGGCTGCGGGGGCGTCGTCGAGTAGTTTATGCAACTGGGGGCGACAGCCCCCAAGTTTCAGGCGCCCGGCGGCGTGAATTGCGTATTCTACGTCAAGTCCGTTATTGGTCAGCAACGTTGCTACCAGGTTCGCAACGTTGGCCTCCTCTTCGGGTTTTAATGAGGGGCCGAGAAAATCTAAAAGCTCCGGTTTTTCTCTAATTAATAGAAGATCATTTTCAAGTAGGAGATCATTAAAGAAAAGTTTTGGCTGACGAGTTTTGAGCAGAGTGAGGCCGGTAAGTCGGGGTTCCCGTTCCGGGATGGCACAGAGCAAAGTCAGGCAGAGATCTGCAGGGAAAAGTTCGACGGCGGTGGCGGTAGCCGCGTCAACTGCTTTATTGCGCTTTAAAAGGGAGTGGAAATAGTCAAAAAAAGAGACGTTCGGATGGTTGTTAATGAGCGGTTTTTTCAAGCCTATGGTTTCGAGGTCTCCGGTCTCCGGGTCATCAACTCCGATCTCCTCTAAGGCCAGGAGTAAAAAATTGTTGTCCCCTAAAAACCAGGCCGCAGTCAGAACCAGCCGGAGGTTAACATCGCTGGCGCCATTGAGGCGTCCCGCCATCTCTTTGCACAAGGCGCGGGCTTGTTTATGTTCGCCGGAGGAGCGGGCGAAATCGCGCAACAAAACCTGGGTCTGAAAAAAAGTTTCAAGCACCCGCCAGCGCAGCTCCCAGTTTTCCGCCAGGAGGTCATTGATAATATTGGATGAGGGAATCAGTTGTCTCATAGGTTATAATTAGTTATTTCCCAATACTATCTAGTTCGGCTCGCATTTTTTCGGCACATTCGGGGCAGAGACCGTGGCTTGGTTGAACGCCGGTCTTACGTATAATGTAAGCCTCCATTTGGAGCCATTCACCGCTACCCGGTTCACGACCGTCGTCATCACGGATTTTTTTGCAACCGGCACAAACCGGAATAATGTTTTCGTAGAGAGCGATCTTTTTTTGCATCTCGCGTTTTTCGAGGCCGCGTTTGACCCGCAGGAGAAGTTCATCAATTTCACAAGGTTTTAAAAGATAGTCATCGGCTCCGAGCCGCAGGGCGGCAATTGCGGTTTCCAGGTTACCGTAACCGGTCAGGATCAGCACACTGATTACAGGGTCTAAAGTTTTGGCTTTTTTTAAGACCTCAATACCACCTATACCTTCCATTATCAGGTCGGTAATGATCAGGTCAAAATCATTCTCTTTCAGGATAGTAAAAGCTTCTTCGCCGCTGGCGGCGGTAGTGACGGAGTAGCCTTCATCCTCAAGTTCATCTGCCAGACTAATACGGATTGAATTTTCATCGTCAACAATCAAAACCCGGTTATTGCTGCTCATGGTGTGACCTCATCTTTTTACTGTTATCTTTTTTAATCGGCAACAGAATGGTGAAAGTGGTTCCCTGGCCGGGGCTGCTTTTAACCTGGATTTCGCCCTTATGGCTTCTGATAATACCAAAAGAGACTGAAAGTCCGAGCCCCGTACCCTTTACTTCAGACTTGGTTGTAAAAAAAGGTTCGAAGATGTGGGGTTGGTTTTCGGCTGTAATGCCGCAGCCTTGATCTTTAATCGAGATGGCAAGCTGATGGCCTGTTTGTTTGGTCGTAATTGTGATGTCGCTGTTGGGAGGGCTTGCCGCTGCGGCATTTTGTAAGAGATTGAGCAAGACTTGCTTGATCTGGTCGGCAACGATCTTGATCTCCGGAAGATCGTCGGCATACTCTTTGATGATCTGCAGACGCTGGTTTTTAAACTCTTTGGCGATTAAGAGTAGTACTTCATCGATGAGTTGGTTAATTGCTTGTGGGGCAAAACGGCCGGGCGTTGGGCGGTTGAAATCCTGGAGGTTGGCGATCAGTTTTTTTACCCGCTGACATTCGCTGAGTGCCAACTCGACCGCATTTTGACCCTTGTTTGAGAGCTCCTCCCTTTTTTTGAGGCCGCCGAGAATGGTCATGACCCCGAAGAGGGGGTTATTGATCTCGTGGGCAATCGAGGCTGAAATCCGGCCGATGGCTGAAAGTTTTTCGCTATGGAGGAGTTGCTGGTGGGTGCGTTGGAGTTCGGCGACAATATTTTCCAGGTTGTCGTGCGATTCCTGCAGGTCACGGGCCAGCTTCTTTTGCTCAGTGATATCTCGGGCAATATGAATAGAGCCGGTCAGTTTGGCGTCGTCGTCAAAGAGAGGGGAGACGGTGACCAGAAAATAGCGTTCAAGTTGCTCAATGAAGACTTCGGTACTATGTTCCCGGCCATCTTTTAAAAGCTGGCTATGGGGGCAGAATTTCGGAGGTTGACTGGTGTTATGCACCAGCTTGCAGCAGGATTGGCCCATGCATTGAAGGGGGTTAAGTTTAAAGGCTTTAGCCATGGGCCGGTTGATGCGGACGATGCGGTGGTTGAGATCAAGGATGCAAATGGGGTCAGGCATTGAGTCGAAGGTTGTCTCCCACTCTTTAGTGGATTTGGCCAGAGCTAGGCGGGTTTGATGTCGTTCGGTAATCTCGTAGTTTGAACCCCTTCGCCCGGCGTAGTCGCCGGCTCTATTGTAGACCGGCAGGCAGGAGTGTTGCAACCAGCGTATTTCATTCTCTTTGGTGATGATTCGATATTCAAGTTGGCAGGGGTTGCGGTCAACTGTATGATTGAAATGGGAAATAAGCTGCTCCCGGTCATCGGGATGAATGATTTCATTGAAAAGATCGGGATTTTGAAAAAAATCTTCCGCTTCATAACCAGTAATTTCCCCGCATGAGGGCGAGATGTAGATGGGTACTCCGTTTTCGTTCAACCAGTACTCCCAGGCGTAGGTGAAGAAGGCGACGGTTCTGAATTTTTCCTCACTCTGCTGTAACTTCTGACGAGATTTTTCGAGCGCCGCAATATTTTTTTCAAGATTGAGGTTGATCAAAGTGATTTTGCGACTGATTAAACCACCGAGAAGCATGACGATGATGATTGTCAAACAGCTTGAAGCCACCTCAATTATGTTGAAATAGCGCTCTCTTTTTTCGATTTTTTGATGCAGGACCTCTAATTCCAGGTTGCTATCGTAGAGCAGTTTGTTGGCTCGTTCATTGGCTCGAGTGAAGTAAGATTCGGCTTCTCTTAAAAAGGCCATGTTGACGGCTGGATGGAGTGAGTTGTTGTCTTGATGGGGTTGCTCGACGATCATGCGAACCTTCTTTTTCAGGTTGCTCATGATGCTTTTAAGGCTTAGTAGTTCACCGACAAATTTTCCCTCTCTTTTCGGTTGGTAATGGATTTTAATGGTCATGGTGTCTTGCTCGGCCAGGTTGAGGGGGACGAGTCTGTCATAGCTGCCGCCATGTTCGATGATCCGGAGCAGGGTTGCGATTTCCGCAAGTCTGTTCTTTAATGAATTTACGGTAAGTTGTCGGCTTTTGGGGTTGTTGAACGTAAGGAGGCGAAAAAAATCGGTCTCAACCTCTTTGAGATCTTCAACTATATATGAGCCGATCCTGATCCTCTGTTGATTGTTTTCGATCTGGTCGTTGAGTTGATCAAGCTTATAGGAGGAGTAGTGATGTTGGAGAGAGATCGTGATCATCCCCAAGAGGACAGTAAAAGGTAACAAGAGAAGCAGAATCGAGATATTTTTTTTAGGTTTTCCGGTCATTTTTCAGGTTCTTGTCAATGGGGTTTAACGTGAAATGGCTGTTCTTTTTAAGCTGTTTTCAGCTGTTAATCATGTAAACCGTAGCGTTTGAATATTGCTTGGCCTTCCGGTGATACCGCTAATTGCATGAACTTTTTGACAATCTCAGGGTGCTTTGAAAATTTCAGTCGGCCGAGGATCAGTGCGCGTCGAGTGGCTAACTTTTTATCAAGTGGTAAGATCGTGACAGCCTCTCGGTTTTCCGGCCAGGAGGCCGGCGCTTGCCAGTTTAAAGCAAGGTCGGCCTTTCTCTCTTTAATGGCTTTGATCAGATCCTTTGAGTCGGTAGTCATATAGACGGCATTGTCCAGCGTGCTTTGATAGAGGTTAAGAGTTTCCAGAAGTTGTTTGCTGAGGCGACCGATACTGCAACTCTTAGGATTGGCGATGACGACCGCGTAGCGTGGGTCGGTGAGATTGCAAAGCTCCGGGGTTATCTTTAACGGATTGTCTTTTTGCACCATCAGGACGGCCTGGTTATAACCGACCACAACCGTATCTTTGACGATTTTTTCTCGTTGGGCCTTCTCCATATATGATGCGGAACCCGGCATAAATATGTCGCCGATCCGGTTGCTGGTTATGACCTCATAGAGGTGTCCCGAGCCTCCTTTGAGGATTTCGAAGTGGCATTTTTCTTGGATTTCGATGATTTTTGCAATCTCAACCATCGGCTGAACCATCGTGATTCCGCAATAGACAAGCAGCTCTTTAATTTGGGGTTTTGGCTCTTCGGAACAGCCGGAAAAGAGAGGGAGGCTGATAACTGTCAGAGATATACAGATCAGGAGTTTTTTGATTTTAGAAAAATATTTCATCGCTGATTACCTGTTTTTAGACCACGAAACAGCCGAAAAAATCTTGTAAATATCAGTACTGTCCGGTTTAAAATTTGCTGAGACAATATCTAGGGATATCGGGTCGTTTTCCGTAACGTCTCGCAAAATTTTGTCGTTTTTCCTAGCGAATGAAGCCATGAAATTGCGACTGTCTGAGTGAGGTACGAACGAGTTTCGCAATTTTGGCGTAATGAGTGTTGGAAAAACAAAAATTTTGCGTAAGAAGTGGAGGGAAATGACCCGATATCCCGGGTTGCAATTTCCTAACCGGACAGCACTATTTAAATATACAATTGCAGAATCTCTTTGAGTTTGTCAAGGTTGATCGGTTTTGCGAGAAAACCGTTCATGCCGGCGTTAAGACATCTCTCCTGGTCGCCGGCCATGGTGTTGGCGGTCAGGGCATAGATCGGCAAATCCGGAAGCTGCTTACGGATCTCCCGGGATGCGGTCAGGCCGTCCATGATCGGCATGTTGAGATCCATCAAGACCAAATCGTAGGGGTTTTGCAAGGCTTCATCAAGGGCGGTCCGGCCGTCGGCTTTAATGGTCAGGGTGGCCGGTTTTAAATCTTTGAGAACCTTTTTGATCAGCATCTGGTTGAGTTTGTTATCTTCGGCGACGAGGATGCGCAGGTTTTTATAGATACTCTCATTTTCGATCTCCTCTTTTTCGGCATCAACCCCGGTTGCGGGTTCAGGTCGGGGCCGGACTTTGGCGATTGCGGCCAACAACTCATCCTTGATAATCGGTTTGTAGATGAAGGCGTCGAAGTTGTTTTGGAGATCCTGATTCAGGATGTTTTCGGATGAGGCGGCAATGACCGGTATTTTACATCCCTGTTCACGAATCATCGTGAGCAGTTTGAGGCCGCAGATCTCAGGCATCTGGATGTCGCTGATAATAAGATCAAAGCTCTTTGAATCGGGAACCTGGAGATGATTAATGAATTCGGACGCTGATGAAAAATTAGAGATTTCAGCCTCGTAAGGGGTCAGAATTTTCTCCATGACCATGATATTTAGCGGGTTATCGTCAACTACGGCAATTTTTACGTTTTTAATTGTTGCGTGGTTGCTTAAGGATATCGGGGTGCTGACGAGCGGTTTGGATGAGCGTTCGAGGCATACCGTAAAATAGAAAGTTGTTCCAATCCCGGGTTCACTTTCAAGCCACATGCGGCCGCCCATGAGCTCGACGAATTTTTGCGAAATTGTCAAGCCTAAGCCGGTGCCGCCATATTTGCGGGTAATCGATGAGTCCTCTTGGGCGAAACTTTTAAAGACCAGCTCCTGTTTGTCTGCGGGAATGCCCTTGCCGGTATCACGGACGAAAAAGAGCAGTTCCAGAGAGCTGTCGTCCATATTGTTGACTGTAACCTGAATCTCAATGGTGCCTTTTTCGGTAAATTTGTTGGCATTGTTGATGAGGTTGATAAGCACCTGTTTAAGCTTTAACTCGTCACCGCAGACCATCGGCAGGCCCTGGATGCGGGGCAGCCGATATTCAATTTCGGGTTTCATGCGGCCGCGAATGATGGCGGCGATTTCGTCAAGGAGCTGGTTGAGATTAAAATCAATCCGTTCAAGAGCCATAGAGCCGCTTTCGATCTTGGCGATATCAAGGATCTCATTGATAACTTGCAGCAGGTGGTTGCCGGATTCGTGGATGTAGCTTAAATATTTTTTCTCTTCCTGGGTTAGGGGGTGATCTTGAAGTATCTGGGTGAAGCCCAAAATGGCATTCAAGGGGGTGCGGATTTCATGACTCATGTTGGCGAGAAATTCCGATTTGGCCCGGTTGGCCTCTTCAGCTTTCAGTTTTTCCTGGTGCAGGGTGGTTGCCATTTTGGCTCCGACACTCCAGAGATAACCGATTTCGTCACGGCGCTTCATGGGTTTATAGGCCGGTAATTCTCCTTTTTCAATGATCTCTTTAGTGGCTTTGGTGATACTTTTTAAAGGTTTGACGATATAGTGACCGAGGCCGAAAAGGAAAGCTGAAAAAACAGAGATTACGACCAGAGCTGCGGCGATGGCCATAGTGACAATCCGATTAACGCTCTCTTCCGCCGGGGTGGTGTTAACCAGGACTTCAAAAACCAGGTCGACAATACCGCTGATTTCAGCCAGGTCAAGCTGTGGATAAGTAAAACCCGCCAGTGAAGTGCCATTTTCCAGGCGCAGGGCGCGTTGTTTACTGGTTGGTCGCTGTTGTCGATAGTGGGGTGAAGAGTTTAATGTCTGGCTGCCGACCAATAGCTGTCGACCTTGCCAAAAGCCAACTTCGATGGTGGCTGAAGAGAGAGAGTAGATATCATCAAAAAAAGTTTCAGAGGGGAAGGGGAGGATGAATCCTAAAGAACCGACGACTCCTTCATCGTCCACAATTAAGGGAGCATTATAGGCGAGGAAGAGCTGGTCGGCAAAAGTAATAAGTTTTTGTTCCTGGTTAACTTTTGTAGGCTGAAGAGCTGTGAGTAGAGAAGATATTTTGTCCTCTTTTTGGTCATCTACAAGGGGCAGTTGTTCATGCGTGGCTCTATGGACTGAGGAGAGGGAGCCGTCTGGGTTGTAGAAGGCCAAAAGGGCAAGGTCAAACTTGTCAATTAGCTCTTGGCAGCGATGTTTAAGGGTGTTTTTCAATTCATAATGAAAACTGGTGGGCAGGGATTGATCGTTAAGCACGGCCTTGATCGCCAGGTCGAGTTTTCTGATCTCTTGGTGACAGCTGAAGTCGACAAAATTTGCAGCCGTTTCAGCTTCTTGATAAAAGGTTTCCTGAGCTTGGTTTTTCAGGTTTAGAGAGATCGCTAAAATAGCGATCATTAAAGGGATGAAAACTGCGAGAATCGAGAGGTGTATTTTTTGTTGCAGTTTCATAAGGAATCACAAAAAATGGGGTTGGTATTTTAAATTTTTTTTGTTATGGTCTGAGTTTCTTTCACCATACACCATGAAAAGATTTGGAACAACAGTAAATTTTTACCTTGTTTTTGATTGTGCTTATTACGATTTACTATTGATAAGGAGTGAAAATATGGAAATTGACCGGGGTTTTCTGAGCCGCCTTTTGGCCGATGATCTTAAAGCAATGGGTTTTGATCAGGAGAGTGGAGATGAGGTTGTTGAAGCATTGTGTGAGGCGACGACGGAATATCTTCCCGAATTAAGGGGTGCGGTTGCCGGGGCCGGGATGTCGGAGGTTAGTTTCTTTGCCCACGCCCTGAAAGGAACCTTCAATAATTTTAGCGCCCCTCAATTTGTCGCTCTGGCGGATCTTTTTCAAACTCTGGAAAAAGAGGCCAAAACTACCGGCCGCCTGGAGGTGGTGGAGACTTTGATGACTCAGGTTGAGAGTGAATTGGAGGTTTGGCTGCAATAGATTTTTAGAAGGTTATCCGAGGATAGCAGTTTTTTTCTCAAATCGAGGCATTCTCGGACAGCCTTCTAGTGGACTGAGCTTGCCGGCCAGAGGATTAGTTGCGGGAAGATTTCGAGCAGGATGATGGTGATGATGTAGGTCGGCAGGAAATAGGCGATACCTTTGAAAACAGTTGTAAGTGGGATATCTTTGGCGATACCGGCGACGACATAGGCGTTGACG
>JAYEGS010000271.1:0-2122 GCA_034659215.1 Pseudomonadota bacterium
GGGGCAAAGCAGAAAAAATATCATCAATACTTTCCACCAGCTGGGCGCCCTCCTTGATCAGCCAGTTGCTGCCCTTGCTGGCCGGGCTGCCGGGCAGTCCGGGAACGGCGAAAACCTCTCGTCCCTGCTCCAGGGCACAGCGGGCGGTAATCAAAGAACCACTCTGCAAGGTCGCTTCCACCACCACAACCCCTTCAGACAAACCGCTGATAATCCGGTTGCGGCGGGGGAAATTATGCTTTTCCGGCTGGCTACCCAACAAAAACTCACTGAGCAAAAGTCCGTCTGCCGCAATTTTCCCGGCCAGCTTTCGATGACGAGCCGGATAGCAGACATCAAGACCGGAACCCCAGACGGCGATGGTCCTGCCGCCGGCATCCAGACATCCTTCGTGGGCGGCACCATCAATACCGAGAGCCATACCACTGACGACGCTGATCCCATGCCTCGCCAGAGCTCCAGCCAGATCGGAAGCAAAACGCCGGCCATGAACCGATGACTTTCGCGATCCGACAATGGCGATCGCCGGAAAGTCAAAAATGCTTAAATCCCCCTTTGCATAGAGTATCGGCGGCGGATCGTAGATATTAAGCAACTTTTTCGGATATAGTCCATCCGCCCGGGAAATAATTTGAATTCCCAGATGGTTTGCCTTTTTCCGCTCTCCAGCCACCCGTTTCCAGCCGGAGAAAGAGGAAATCGCCGCGGCAATCTCCCGACGGAGACCACAGCGACCAGTCAGTTCCGCTACCGGAAGCGCGAAAATCCGACCCGGCTCACCATAAAGCTGAAGAAGGCGGTTAATGCCTTTCAGCCCCAGACCATCGATCATGGTTATCGCCAGCCAGTAATCAAGCTGTTCCCGCGCCATCCTCACCTTGTCTGTTACAGCCATTCAAGAAAAAATAAAAGAACTCTCACCCGGACGAAAATACGATGCCTGTAAATGAGCCGTACTTAGGCTCACGCAAAAATAACTGAGTATTCTGAGGCGCACTCTGAACATTTATAAAAGCAATCTTCAATCACGCAATCCTCAACGTAGCATTACTACGCCTGCGGTTGCATTCAAATCAGATCACTTCCCTAAATATCCAGATCACACCTCATATCTCCTCATTTATTTTCGCGTGAACCCTAAACAAAATGATCCCGGTTAGTCAAGTTAATTTTTTATTAGCTCAACTTTTTTGGATACCCACCGAAAGTCTTTAACAAGAATTACGAACAAAAGCACCAGGACTAGAGGAAATTGGCAGGCAGCCGGTAAGATTGGAACAATTTACTGGAATATGAATTGCATGCTTTTCTCATAGACAGGGTTCCCTAGCTCAAAAAGCCCTAAAACATTACATTTATGCAATCTTAATTACTCTTATGTAACAAAGGCTCTATGTCAAAGCGAATTTATCCAGACAATATAAAGTCGAAATCCGCCGGTTTTACCCTGGTTGAACTGATGGTCACCGTGGCGATCATGGCGATTATCGCCGGACTGACCTTCGGCAACCTGAATTCCACCGGCAATAAACTGAAAAGCGCCGCCCGAACGCTGCAAGCCAAAATGCAGCAGGCAAAACTATTGGCGGTCAAAGAAAATTGCAACGTTTTTGTTGATTTTGACCTGGACGGCGGTGGGGCAATTGACTCATCTTATACCCTCTGGCGCGACGCTGATAATGACAATAGCTACGATGACCCCGTCGAACTTCTTGAAATGGTTGCCCTTCCTGTCCTTATTGCTTTTGGAAGTGTAGCTGGCGGCGATGGGGGTCCGACAAAAGGCGCTAGCCCGACAAGTACAGTTGCACCGGAGGTGGATGGTATTTCATTCAGCGGCAACAGCGTCCGTTTTAATCCAGAAGGTACAGCTTCCAATGGCTGGGCTTATCTCCATGCGCCAAATAAAGATTCCGCCGGCACCTATGCCGTCGGCTCCAATAACGTCGGCAGAGTCCAGATCAGACATTGGGTCACCGAGGGAGGCACATGGCATTGAAGATAAACAAAAAACAGCCCAAAGGATTTACTTTAGTTGAGTTGATGGTCGTTCTCGTCATTCTCGGCATTGTCTCGATCGGCGCCATGACGGCAATCATCAGTCAGAGCAGGGTCTATCACA
>JAYEGS010000272.1:0-10690 GCA_034659215.1 Pseudomonadota bacterium
CGGCTGATGCTTATGGTCAGGATGCAGATTTCTATGCTTTTTATCGTTCCCTGCAAGCCTATGGCAAATCTTTGAGTACCCGAGCCACTGTGGTTATGGATCGGGATGGTGAGTTTTTGCAATATTTCAAGTAGGTTAAGCGTGCAGACATATAACAATTTTCGCAAACATCGCTTTCCACCTCATAGTCAGGTGGTAGCGATTGGCAACTTTGACGGTGTCCACCTTGGACACCGTTCTCTTTTTGACCTGACCATTACCAAGGCTCGGAAACTCGGTCTCCAGGCTGCGGCTTTAACCTTTCGTCCGCACCCTTTAAAACTGCTTTTTCCGGATCGTCGAATTTTCTTGATCACCTCTTACGAGCGAAAAGCTGACTTGATCGCAAATTGCGGGATCGACAATCTGGTGATTGCTCCTTTCGATCATCAGTTTGCCGATCTTACGGCCAATGAATTTGTGGAAAAGGTTTTGGTTCAGCATCTTGGTGCTGCCGTGGTCGTGGTTGGTGACAACTACACTTTTGGCCGTAACCGGGAGGGCTCACTTTCCCGCTTGCAGGAGTTGGGTCGAGAGTGGGGTTTTAAGGTCGTAGTCGCACCGCCTTGTTTAGTTGATGGCGAGTTGGTCAGCAGTACCAAGATCCGGGAAGCGATTATGCAGGGTGAAATTGAAAAAGCTTCTCGTTTTCTGGGTCGTCCCTGCGCTATTGTCGGGCGGGTAGGGCGGGGCAAAGGGCGCGGAAGGGGTATTGGTTTTCCCACCGCCAACCTGGTTTCAGAGGTTGAACTCTACCCCAAAGAGGGGGTCTATGCGGTCTGGGTTGAACACCAGGGTAAACGTTATATGGGGGTCGTCAATATTGGTTACAATCCAACCTTTGCTGATACCGGCCTGACCGTTGAAGCTCATGTTCTTGATTTTGATCAGGATCTCTATGACCAGGATCTGAAAATTATTTTTATCGAACATCTGCGCAGCGAAAAAACCTGTTCCGGAATCGAGGAACTACGCCAATTGATTGCGGCTGATGTTAGTAAAACCCGGCAGCTCTTGACGGGTTTAAGATAAAATTACCCTCTCTTTTCCCCTTGCAAAGTGCGCTTTCTTGTGGTAACTAGGCCGCGTTCAAATTCACACGTTTTCTTATTTTGACTTACAACTTTCATTGGGTAACAATTTTGTTGCTCAGGGTTTCAAGTCAAAAGAGAGGTGCCGTGGTGCCGGATGGTCCGGTTGGTGTCTCTTTAAAAAGAGAGCGGAGGTTTAAACCAACATCTTACATGAAGGAGAAAGACAAATGGCAATGGTAACAATGCGACAGTTGCTCGAGTCCGGTGTCCATTTCGGTCATCAGACCAAACGCTGGAATCCCAAAATGAAAAAATATATTTTTGGGGCTCGTAACGGAATTTACATCATTGATCTGCAAAAAACTATCAAACTCTACCGGAAAGCCTACAAAACTATTGTCGACACGGTCGCCGATGGTGGCGATGTTCTTTTTGTCGGAACCAAAAAACAGGCTCAAGAGAGCATTAAAGAAGCTGCCGTAAATAGTGGCATGTATTGGGTCAACAACCGCTGGCTTGGCGGTATGATGACCAATTTTGATACGATCAAAAAAAGTATCAACCGGTTGAAAAAACTGGAAACTATGAAAGAGGATGGAACCTACGAGCTGTTACCGAAAAAAGAGGTTCTCAAGTTAGAGAAAAAACGCGAAAAACTCGAAAAGAACCTGGGCGGGGTCAAGCATATGAAAAAGAACCCGGCCTGTATCTTTGTTATTGATACCAAACGTGAAGCGATTGCCGTAGCGGAAGCCAACAAACTCGGCATTCCGGTAATGGCAATTGTTGATACCAACTGTGATCCTGATGCGGTTGACTATGTAGTTCCCGGAAATGACGATGCCATCCGCGCAATCAAACTCTTCTGTACCAGTATTTCCGAAGCTTGTATTGAAGGTAAAGCTTTAAGAGATGAGAGAATGCTGGCTCGTGAGCAAGAGGATGTCGAAGTTATAGTTGATGATGGCAAGATGCCAATTGTCGAAAGAGTCGGCGAGGAAGAAGCCGCCGCAGCCCCGGCTACCGAAACGAAAGCTTAATAGCGTCGTATTATAGTTTAAATAGTCTTAATAATGTCATTCCGGCGAAAGCCGGAATCCAGGGTGTTAACCTTCTGGATACCGAACCAAGTCCGGTATGACGGCTTAAAAGAATAGATGGAGATAAGATAATGGCTCAAATTACAGCGGCAATGGTCAAAGAACTTCGTGAGAAGACCGGTGCCGGAATTATGGATTGTAAAAGTGCTTTGAAAGAGAAAGAGGGCAACCTGGAAGAGGCTTTGGTCTTTTTGCGTGAGAAAGGATTGGCTTCGGCCTCGAAAAAGGGTGGTCGTATTACTTCGGAAGGACTGGTCGCTTCCTATATTCACGCCGGCGGAAAAATCGGGGTTATGGTTGAAGTCAACTGTGAGACCGATTTTGTTGCCAGAACCGATGGCTTTATTGATTTCGTTAATGACATCGCTATGCATATCGCCGCCGCCGCTCCGGTCGCTTTAGCCCGTGAAGACGTACCGGCTGAAGTGGTTGAAACTGAGCGCGGTATTTTTCGTACCCAGGCCCTGGATAGCGGCAAACCGGAAAAGATTGTCGATAAGATTATTGATGGCAAGATCGAAAAATTCTTCAAGGAAAGTTGCCTGATGGAACAGGCATTTGTTAAGGATACTGATCTTTCAATCGAGGATTATGTTAAACAGATGATCTCGAAAACCGGTGAGAATGTTAGTATTCGTCGCTATACCCGCTTTGTTATGGGTGAAGGTCTTGAAAAGAGAAGTTGCGATTTGGCTCAGGAAGTGGCCGACCAACTTAAGTAACCTGTAAAGGGGGCAATATATTGGACTCTAAACTCGCATTTAAACGGGTTCTGCTGAAACTTTCCGGCGAAGCCCTGATGGGGTCTGGTGAGTATGGTATTGAGCCCTCGGCAATTTCCGGATTTGCTGAGGAGATTGTCGAGATCCATAAACTTGGTCTGCAGACAGCCGTAGTCATCGGCGGCGGTAATATCTTTCGTGGTATAACCGCTTCCGCCAAAGGTATGGATCGCTCTACCGCTGATCATATGGGTATGTTGGCCACGGTAATCAACGGTTTGGCCTTACAGGATGCAATTGAGCGTCTTGGAGTGAAGGTCAGGGTTATGACGGCGATCTCCATGCATGAGGTTGCCGAGCCCTATATCCGTCGCCGGGCTGTCCGGCATTTGGAAAAAGATCGAATTGTTATCTTTGTTGCCGGAACCGGCAACCCTTTTTTCTCAACCGATACGGCGGCAGCCTTAAGAGCGATGGAGATTCAGGCCGATATTATTCTTAAGGCGACTAAAGTTGATGGTATCTATGACAGCGACCCGGTTACCAACCCTAAGGCTAAGCGTTTTGATCAGCTAACCTACCTTGATGTATTGCAGAAAGGTCTGAAAGTTATGGATGCGGCGGCAATTTCGGTTTGTATGGATAACGATCTGCCCATTCTGGTCTTCAACCTGACTGAACGAGGAAATATCAAACGCGCGGTCTGTGGTGAAGAGATTGGCACACGGGTAGGCAATTAATAGGAGTGAAAGATGAGCCAGGAAATGGTTACTGAAGTTCTCGACGATTGTAAAGAAGGCATGCAGAAAGCGCTGGAGGCCTTGAAACGGGATTTGGGTCGGGTTCGTACCGGCAGAGCTTCACTGTCTCTGCTGGATGGAATAAAAATTGATTATTTCGGTACCCAGACACCCTTAAATCAGGTTGCATCACTGGCCATCCCGGAAAGTCGTATGATCTCCATACAGCCTTGGGATAACACGGTTATCCCGCTCATTGAAAAAGCCATTAATAAATCTGACCTGGGTATCAACCCCAGTAATGATGGCAAGCAGATTCGCTTGGCAATTCCCAGGCCGACCGAAGAGCGCCGCAAAGAGTTGGTTAAAGTCGTCAAGAAAATTGGTGAGACGAGCAAAATATCGTTGCGTTCAAACCGTCGAGACGGAATCGAAATGCTCAAATCTTTGGAAAAAGATAAAGATATTACTGAAGATGAGAATAAAAAAGGGCAGGGTGAGATTCAGAAACTAACTGATGACTTTGTCAAACAGGTTGATGCTGTTATTGCTGATAAAGAGAAAGAAGTAATGTCAATCTAAAAAACTAAAATGGAGGAAAGAATGTACGTAATTAATGATGAATGTGTTGCTTGTGGTACATGTGCGGAAGAGTGTCCTGAAGATGCAATCAGCGAATCCGGTGATGTTTATGTAATCGACCAGGAGAAATGTATTGAGTGTGGCGCTTGTGTTGACGTTTGTCCGACTGATGCCATTGACGAAAAGTAATAGTTTTTCCCTTGTATGAAAAAAAAAGGGCTGTCATCATGACAGCCCTTTTTTTATGTTTTTTTACTCTCCCGGATCAGCCTCCGACAACATTTAAGTTGACTTTTCTTTTCGGTAAACGTAAATATCGTCACCGTTGATTAATTTTTGGAAAGTCTATTTAAAGGTCTAAAATGTTTGGTATCGGTATTACGGAAATAATTATTATTTTGGTTGTGGCTCTACTTGTTGTCGGCCCCAAGAAACTACCGGAACTCGCCAAAACACTAGGTCGCGGCCTGGCTGAATTTCGGCGAACGGCGGATGATTTTAAAGCAAGCGTCTATCAAGATGATGACTCTTTGGCCAAAGATCGTCAAAAAAGTGAACAACAGCGACAGATCAGTAAAATTCAGTACCCTGAAGATCCTCCGGCTCCTGGATCCGACTTGCCCGATAAAAGCCCGGAAACCGAAAACAGTCTTGCCGAAGATCGTGGTGAGAAGGAAATAACTGAAACCAAATCATGATGGCGTCGTAAAAAGTTCCGATATCCTGCGATGATGTGGTTTCCCAGACACTCGACATACTACATGTATGGTCTCGCGCCTGGAAAACCACATCATCTTGTCTATCGAAATTTTTACTTAGCCATCTCGTTACTTTTTAAGAATACATTAAACCATGAATTCAAGCAAAGCAGAAAACTCTGAAAAACAAGATTGTGAGATGCAACTCACCGATCACCTTGAGGAACTTCGCAAACGCCTTATTTTTACATTCATTGCAATTGCTGTAGCTACGGTTGGCTCCTACTATTTTGCCGAGGATCTTTTCCGTTTGCTTATGGCTCCTTTGCTTGATGTTATGCCGGCTGATAGCGGTTTGATCTTTACCAGTTTGACGGAAACCTTTTTTACCTACCTGAAGATTTCACTCTTGGCCGGTTTTTTCGTTGCTTCGCCGGTTGTCATCTACCAGATTTGGAGATTTTCGGCACCCGGGCTCTATGCTAAAGAAAAACGTTATGTTTTTCCCTTTGTTTTTTTCGCCACTATCTTTTTTGTCGGCGGGGCCATGTTCGGCTATTTTGTCGTTTTTCCTTTTGGTTTTAAATTCTTTATGGGGTTTGCCTCTGACTTCATAACGCCGATGCCCACGGTCAAAGAGTATTTCTCTTTTGCCGTACGTCTTCTTTTTGCTTTCGGGGTTGTCTTTGAACTACCGGTGGTGACCGCATTCCTGGCACTATTTGGTTTGGTTACTGCCAAATCTCTGGCTGACAAACGTAAATTTGCAGTCTTGGGATCTTTTGTTGTGTCTGCAATTTTAACTCCGCCTGATGTGGTTAGCCAATTGATGATGGCTGGTCCAATCATAATACTCTATGAAATGAGTATTATTGTCGCCCGTATCTGTGGTCGCAAAAAAACGACCGATACCGAGGAAGATTGATTATCATAAAATGAATATTCTTCCACTTTATGACGGTTTACCCAAAGCCCGCCAGTTGCGTCAGCTAGTAACGGCTTTGAGTAATGGTGAATTGGCAATAATTCCGACCGATACCAATTATGCAGCAGTCTGTTCTTTGGGCAGTAAAAAAGGGATTAATCGTCTTTATGCCTTGGAAACCGGCCGCCATGAAAAAAAAATCACCCTTTTGTGCGCTGATTTAAAAGATATCAGTCTCTATGCTAATGTCAGCAACCCGGCATACCGCTTGATGAAGAGCTTGCTTCCCGGCCCCTACACTTTTATTCTGCCGGCGTCTCGTTTGGTTCCGAAAATGGTGTTGACCAAACGTCGTACCGTTGGTGTCCGGTCTCCGGATCATGCCGCCTGTCTGACGATTCCGGTTGAGCTTGGTACCGCCTTGCTTGCTGTTAGTGTCAAAGATATTGCAACAGGGGGAGACAATTCGATCTTATCTTTGGAGAGTGCCCTGCAAAATCAAGTTAGTTATCTGTTTGATGCCGGAAATATCGATTCAGAATCATCGACGATTCTTGATATGACAGGCAGTGAGTATGAAGTTATACGTCAAGGCAAAGGAAAAATATAAAATACACGTGAAAAGGTTGACGAAAGCCGGGATGATTTGCTAAGAAGGTCTAGTCTCTTTAATATTTAGTAAGGATATACAGGTATGAGCAGATTAATTAAAGCACTGGTGGTTATTGTTATCATTTTTGGTGGTGCGGCTCTGATTGCGGCAAGCTATTATTTTGCCCCGGTTATAGAGGCTAACCAGCGTGGTGTTGTCATGACGGGTCATGCCGACCAAGGAGAAAATCTAACCGTTTTGGCTCCGGGAAAACATTATTGGTTTATCTCGGGATATAACCCGATTACGACGACGCTGGCTTGTATTGAGATCAGCGAGAAAGAGCTTTCTTTGGTCGATTCAGCCGACGAAGAAAATTCCGGATTATTGTTAACCAGTAAGGATGGCGATACAATCAAAGCCGAAATTGTGACTTGGTACCGAGTGATTCCGGCCCAGGCGGGGCTTTATCTAGCCTCTTTAGGTGGCAGCGATGTAGATAAAATGGTAACTGAGATCATCACGACAAGTGCTCGGGAGCAAGCCGCATACCACAATGCCGGAACCTTCTATGATGGTAAGGTTCAGACTGACTATCTTGAAACAGTCAAAAAAGATACCAATCAACAGTTGGCAAGCAGAGGTCTGGAGCTGACTATTTTTAAATGTAACAAATTCCATTTTTCAGATAATTTGCTGAAAAAATTTGCCGAGATTAAGAAAGCTGAAGAGACCATTGAAATCAATAAAGTCAAGGTGAAAGCGGCGGCGGTGGCCGCCAAAGAGACGGAAGAAGCTGCCAAAGGTCGTAAAATGGCAGCATTACAAGAGGCTCAAGCTCGTAGAGAGAGTGTTATTATGGCTTCCGAAGCTCAGATAATTGCGGCAAAAAATTGGGTGACGGCAGAAAAGATAAAAGCTGAAGTGATGTTGGTGCGGAGTCAGACCAAGGCCAAAGCGATGCAGATTGAAGCGGCGGCAAAAGTTTTTACCGGTCCGGAAGGAGAACGTTTCCTGCGTTATCGTATTGCCGATTCCCTGGCTGACGCATGGTCGCAGCGTAATCAACTCAACCCGGCTTCCGGTGAGATGGGCTTAGACGGTATAGCCGCAGGCATTACTTCTCTTTCCACACCGCCAAATAAAACACTTGCGCAAGAGTAAAAAACGTAACTATTCAGCGTAATGTACTTTTCAAACTATCTCGATACGGGGACATTGCTCCAGGCGGCGGCAAAGCCGCTTGCCGATCTGAGCTGTGTCCCCCTCGAAGCCGGGCGAAGCCAATGTTCGCACCATTTGTAGTGGCTTTAAGGTGATTACGCTGAATAGTTACAAAAAAACAAGAAAACAACCTGTAAGGCACTAAAAAGTGAAAAGAGGTGAAGCAGAATCACATATTTGCTCCACCTCTTTTTTGTTGAATTGCAGCTATCGTTTATTTTGTTGAACTATCGTTTGTTTCAAGGCCCGCTAGAATCTGATCCAGACTCTCCTCGTCCTCCATATCAAGCTCTAACTCTACCGTATCTTTATCAGGACTATCGGATGGCAGACTAAGATTGATATCACTTTCAAGGTCATCCGCTGAAAATTCAAATGGGATATCGTTTTCCAACTGATTCTCAGTCACAACTTTATCATCATCCGCAAACAAAGCAAATTCGTCCTCTTTATTTTCTACCTCTAAAGGGGGGGCCATATCGTTTAGTTCCAGCCCTTTTAAGGGAGCGTCTAAGTCGTTTATTTCCAACCCTCCAGTTTCAATCTTGTCAGGTAATTCTAATTCAATATCTGACGTGTCTTTCAAATCCACTTTGCCACGGGAGTGCATGGAATCCATACTCCCAAGCGAGCCAATTTCTGCAGAGTTATCCTCAGGTAAATCTGCAGCATACTGGTCCCCGGGAGTTGGAAGCGTTTGCGACCCCGGTAGAGGGTCGAGGAGGGATGATGAAGAGAAATCGGCTTCAGGAGAAGATAAGATTGTGGTCTCCGGCGGGCTCTCAACAATCTCTTCCGTTTTATCTACTTCAGATGCCTCAACATCTTTAGGTTTATCATCCAATCCGACAAAAAGGGTTGGCTCGCTCATCTTCAGGTTGAGAGCTTTGCGGCTGTCATCAAGAATTTCGCCACATTTTTTGCATTCCCGCAGGTAGTCAAAACTGGTATATCCACATTTAGGACACTTCACAAAAACCTCCCGATCCGGTTACGAAACCAAGAAAATGGCTAAGCCTTTTAAATGTTACCTTTTATAAATTGCACTAAAGTCAGGGCTGAAACGACAGCGGTTTCAAGGCGCATAATCCGTTTACCCAAACTGCTTATCATATAGTTGCGTGAGCGCAGAAAGTCTATCTCATCTTTGCTGAAACCACCTTCCGGGCCCAGAACCAGTCTCGTCGCAATATCTTTGTTGAGTCCTAATGCTTTAATCGGCTGGGCATCATGAGCCAGCGGATGGAAAACGATCCGGTCAACCGGGGAGATCCTGTCTCTAAGGTTTTCCTCCAGATCAGTAAAAGCTGTCGGCCGGTCGATTTTCAGCTGATACGGATTGCCGGATTGTTTGAGGCTGGCAATCGCAACGCGTTGCCAATGTTGATACTTTTTTTCGATCTTATCATCAGAATCGATACGCACAACCGTTCTTGAGGTCAGCAGCGGAGTAAATTCAGTAACTCCGAGTTCGACGGCCTTTTGGATAATAGTGTCCAGTTTACCACTTTTGGGTATAGCCACCAGAAGTTGTAAGGGTAAAGGTTGAGGGGCGGTTTCAGATTTTATGATTTCAACCTGTAACTCCTTTTTCAGGTTGTCAACCGCCGTAATCCTGCCCTGACATGATTGCCCCCGGCCATCAAGAAAATCGATGTAGTCACCAATTCGCCGACGCAATACTTTTATCTGATGCTGAAATTCATCTCCTGTAAAAACCGCCTTGAGGTGATCTATAGATTCAGTATAAGCAAACTTTGACATTTTCAGCAAGCTATTTTTATGCCAGGAGAAAGATCAGGCTATTTTATACGAGCAAAAAGGTCGAACTCATGGCAATCATGAATCTCGACATCGACGATTGAACCAGGTTCGGCGTCACCTTCAGTTATATAGGTTAAACCATCAATTTCCGGGGCCTGGAAAGCGGTTCTTCCTTGCAGAAGAAGGTCACTCTCCTGACTGAGTCCTTCGATCAACACTTTTCTGGTTTGACCAATCTCGGCCCGCAAACGTTTTTCAGTGAGGCCCTGTTGGATATCCAGTATAGCCTGCAGACGTTCCTCTTTCAAGTCTTGCGGAATTTGCTGGGGAAAATTGGCGGCTCGACTGCCATCTTCCGGCCAATACGCAAAGGCGCCAAGATAATCGAAAAAACCTTCCTCTATAAAATTGAGTAGTTTTTTGAAATCGTCTTCACTCTCTCCGGGAAAACCGACTATCACCGTACTGCGCAGGTAAATGTCGGGAACTCTGTTTTTAATCGTTTCTAAAGTTCGACGAATATCTAAAGCTCGATCATGGCGGCCCATGCTTGCTAAGATGGTGTCACTAATGTGTTGGATCGGGATATCAATATAGTTGCAAATCTTGCTCTCTTTGGCTATCAGCTCAACCAACTCAGCCGATATCCGATGGGGGTAGGCGTAGAGCAGTCGCAGGCGACCCAGTGAAGGTATCAGGATTAAAGCTTTGAGCAGATCGTTAAGCTGGGTGTTTTCGACCAGGTCATTACCGTAGGCGGTAATGTCTTGGGCGACCAGGTTTATCTCCTGAACCCCGGCTGTCACCATCTGCTGAGCCTGAGCAACTAGGATCTCAAGCTGTACGCTTTGCTGCGGCCCCTTGATGCTCGGAATCATGCAGTATGAACAGCGATTATCACAGCCTTCAGCTATTTTAAGATAACTATAGGCCAAAGGCGGGGATATTTGTTGAGGGACAGAGTGGAGCTCGCCGTAGTTTAAGGGGCCGATTTCACAACTGGTTTTATCCTGACCGGGATTGGCCAGAAATTTCTTGATAGCGGTTGGTATTTTATGGAAATCAGCCGTCCCGAAAAGCAGATCAATTTCGGGGATCTCCTGCCTGATTGCGGCTCCGTATCTTTGCGGCAGACACCCGGCTACCACCAGAAGACGGCAATAACCTTCTTTTTTGAATCCGGCCAGATACAAAATAGTGTCGACCGCTTCCTCAACCGCCGGCTGAATGAAGGCACAAGTATTAACAATAATTACTTCAGCCTCATCCG
>JAYEGS010000273.1:0-2094 GCA_034659215.1 Pseudomonadota bacterium
GATAACCGCAACCGCCAGCGGGCCGTTGGTGTCGGCCCCGGCACCGTAGCCTAAGGCGGCCGGTAACATGCCCAAAATAAGGGTTAAAGCGGTCATCAGTACCGGTCGCAGCCTGACCGGACATGCCTCACTTAAAGCCGTGTCGATGCCTTTACCTTCAGTTCGGAGCTGGTTGGTAAGATCAACTAAAAGAATCGAGTTTTTAGTAACCAATCCCATCAACAAGACGAGGCCGACCATCGAAAAGATATTGAGGCCATGGCCAAAGAGCCATAAACCGCCGACGCCGCCGACAATCGCCAGGGGTTGGGCGATCATGATGACCAAGGGTTGAATGAAAGAGTTGAACTGGCTCGCGAGCACCATATAAACCAGGATAATAGCCATGATAAAAGTGAAACTTATATAGTGAACGGTTTTACCAAACTCTTCGGCTCGGCCCGTCATCTTGACACTGTAGCCAAGTGGCAGCAGGCCTTTACTGGCGGCCATCACTTTCTTTACCGCCGTGCCCAGAGCAACTTCCGGTGTAGCATAAAACTCAGCTGAATACTGGAGATCGAAGCGGGAGATAATCGCGGGCCCTAAAATCTTTTTAAAATGGGCCACTGTATCGAGGCGTACAAGTTCGCCGCTTTTAGTGCGCAGATAGATGCGGCGCAGATCTTGGGAGGTGGCAATCTTGCCGCTTGCCGCTTTAAGGCGAATATCATAGCGTTCACCATCGCCGGGCTCATCGTTATATTTGGCCACATCAAAACCGCCGGCCAGAGCGTTGACCGCCATCGCCACATCAAAAGCGTTAAGTTCGAGATCCGCGACCCGGAGGCGATCGATAATGAGTTTGACCTGGGGAAGATCAAGCTGCAGGTCGAGATCGACCTGGCCGAGGCCCGAATCGGTGGACAACTTTTGGTTCAACTTATGAGCCAGATCCGCAACCCGGCCAAGTTCCGGCCCGGAGAGGTTAAACTGTAGAGGTTCTCCCCGGGTACCGGTGATTATGGAGACCGGCGAAGGAAAAGCCTGAACTCCGGGAATCTCGGCCAGCTCTTTTCGTAAAATGGTAATCAGTTCATGTTGTCTCAGGGTGCGCTCTGCAAACGGGGTCAAGCGGACAAAAATCTCGCCCTTTGAAACCTGGCCGGTGGTATCGCTGCCGATCGAAGAGAGATAAGACTCTATTTCTAAGTGGGTTTCCAGTATCTTCTCGACCTCGGCCAGACGGTCGTTGGTGTAATTGATCGATGAGCCTAAGGGGGTTTTTAGCGTAATTACAAATTTTCCTTTATCTTCATGCGGTATAAAACTCTTATCAATTTTTCCAAATAGCGGCAGCGAAATCCAGACTGCGGCAATCGTCAGGGCGATCATCGACCAGCGAAAACGTAAGGCAAATCCCAAGCTCTTACTGTAGACCTTTTCCATAACCAGAAAAACAGATTCCCATAAGTTATAGAACTTGCCGGTTTTCTCTTTGCCGCTTAAAAAACGGGAGCAGAGCATGGGCGTGAGGGTGACGGAGATAAAGAGCGAGACCAGAACGCCCACGGTTACAACCACGGCAAAGGCGGTAAAGAAACGGCCGATTATGCCTCCCATAAAGATAACCGGGGCAAAAATACAGGCCAGGGAGAAGGTGGCGGCAAGCACCGCAAAAAGCACCTGATTAGTTCCTTCCAGGGCCGCCTGGTGCGGGTTCATCTCCGGATATTTCTCGCGAAAGCGGAAGATGTTTTCGAGCACAACAATGGCATCATCAACAACTACGCCGATGAGCAGGAGCAGAGCCAGCAGGGTCATCTTGTTAAATGTAAAACCCCCGAAATACATCACCATGACCGCTCCGAGCAGGGAGATGGGAATCGCGGTCGAGATGATCAGAGTCGAGCGAAATGATTTGAGAAAAAGAAAAACCACCAGGGCCGCAAACAGGGTTCCCATAAGAATATGTTCTTTTAGAGCAGCCACTGATTCTTCGATAAAATCGCCGTCATTTGCGGCAATTTCTATGCGCATCCCTGGCGGTAATTGAGGAGTGATTTCATGTTTTAACTTCACTTCTACGGCATCAACAATCGCGACGGTATTTGA
>JAYEGS010000274.1:0-2091 GCA_034659215.1 Pseudomonadota bacterium
TCAGCGTAGGGTGGTTCAGGATGTTCTGAATAGTCTTAAAAGCCATAAAAATCTTTTGCAGATCATCTCCGGTCCGCGTCAGGTCGGGAAAACGGTTGCGGCGCGACAGATTGCGATGCAATGGCCCGGAGAGACAATTTTTGTATCGGCCGATTCGCCATTGCGCCCGGAGCCGGAATGGCTCCGGGCGCAATGGGGGCGTGCTCTGCGTGCGGCCGAAAAAGATCAAACGAACGAGATCCTGCTGGTTGTTGATGAGGTACAAAAGGTCAGGGGTTGGAGTGAGGAGATTAAATTTTTATGGGATCGGAATCAGATTGATAAACCCGGAATTAAAGTTCTGTTGCTTGGTTCTTCAACTCTTTTGTTGCAACAAGGCTTGACGGAAAGTCTGGCCGGTCGTTTTTTTCTGCACCGTTGTTCGCATTGGGAATTTTCTGAAATGGCCGCCGCCTTCTCTTTCAATCTTGATCAGTGGCTCTACTTCGGCGGCTATCCCGGCGCCGCCGAATTTATCGAGGATGAAATGCGTTGGGCTGCCTATGTAACAGATTCCCTGGTTGAAACCGTATTGACGAAAGATGTTCTGCAAATGCAGACGGTTACCAAACCGGCCTTGCTCCGTCACCTTTTTTTTCTTTCCTGCGGTTCCCCGGCGCAGATCCTCTCCTATAACAAAATGCTGGGACAACTCCACGATGCCGGTAATACAACAACCCTGGCTCATTATGTCAAATTGTTGGAATCGGCTTTCCTCCTCTCCGGTCTTGAAATGTTTAAACGCGGACGGCTTAAAAAACGGGGAAGTAGTCCGAAACTTGTGATCTGGAACAACGCTTTGCTCAATGCAGTTTGCGGAGGTGACATGGCGCAAAACCGGGATGATTTTTCCTGGTGGGGCCGACTTGTCGAAAATGCCGTAGGAGCTTACCTCCTGAACTCCTTTGCCGGTCAACCGGTCAACATCTATTATTGGCGGGAACGCGGGCTGGAGGTTGATTTCGTGGTTGAAACCCCGCGCCGACTCTGGGCTCTGGAAGTAAAATCCGGTAACGTCGGAAAAACTCCGGGTCTAACTAAATTTTGTCGTATGTATCCGGAAGCCGAACCTCTGATAATCGGTTCCGGTGGAGTTGAGCTGGAAGAGTTTTTTGCCGGCAATCTTAATGATCTGTTTTTGTCGCGCATATAGCTTGAGGAGTTTCGGGGATGGTAAGAAAAATGCTCAATTTAAAATAACGTGACAAGGTACGTTATGATTTATATCAGGGTTTGTCTTGACGCTGTTAGAACTGCGTGTTAGTGATGGCTTACAATTCATTTAATGTGGGTATTTTCTTTGTCCAAATAATTCCTCAGGGGGATAATAGGTGACAGCGCCGGAGGCGAAAGCACGGATTAAGATTGATGAGTTGCTTGAGGCGGCCGGATGGAGTGTCCAGAGTGCTGGCGCTGCCAATATCCATGCGGCCCGTGGTGTGGCAATCCGTGAATTTCCCTTGATTTCCGGGCACGGTTTCGCTGATTATCTGCTTTATGTCGATGGTCAGGCGGCGGGGGTTATCGAAGCCAAAAAGATCGGTGTGACCTTGACCGGGGTTGAAGTTCAATCCGCTAAATATTCCGCAGGCTTACCGGAAGGCTTACCCGCTTGGTATAGCCCCCTGCCGTTCTGTTATGAGTCGACCGGTTTTGAAACCCGTTTTACAAATGGTTTCGATCCCGTTCCCCGGTCGCGCAATGTTTTTGCTTTTCATCAGCCTGAACTCTTTGCCGAATGGCTTGAGTCTGAAAACACACCCCGGCCCCAAATGGCCGCAGAGTCCCAACCCCTCTACGGAAAACCGCAAACCTTTCTCATGCGTTTGCAGAAAATGCCGCCTCTGATTAGCGAAACTCTCTGGCCCGCCCAGATCACGGCGATTACCAATCTCGAAACCTCATTGCGAGACAATCATCCCCGTTCGCTGATCCAGATGGCGACCGGCAGCGGCAAGACCTTCACCGCTATCAACTTCATCTATCGGCTGATCAAGTTTGCCGGGGCGCGGCGCGTACTGTTTCTGGTTGACCGGGGTAATTTGGGGCGCC
>JAYEGS010000275.1:0-2087 GCA_034659215.1 Pseudomonadota bacterium
ACGCCCAATTGATGATTTTCGATCTTTTCAAGCAACGTTTCGTAAGTGTTGGCCGGGATCAGATAGGCGGTTGGTTTGTTGTGGTTCAGGATGGCAATCGGCTCACCACCAGACTGCTCAATGAGGGCCGAAGGATTTTTCTTTAATTCTGATATGCTAGCTGAACAATTTGCTAAGACTGATTCCATAGTATCACCTGATTATGTTTAAGGTCTAAAATAAGTCTTATTATAGGTCTTTTTTTCAGTCTTTGCAAGTCGTTTATGAGCAGATTCTAGAAATGGTTAATGATTTACATCACTTGCCGGGCCGTAATGCTCCAAGTAACTCTTCATGTGCACTTTTCCAATCATGAAGCTCAAGTTTCCCTTGTTTGTATTCTTTATACCTCTTGTTCAGTTCCACTTTTTGCCATTCCGGCATAGTAAGCTCTGAATTACTGGCCGCAATCGAATCCCACAAACCTTCAACAAGAAGGAGTTTTTCCGATAACTCCAGCCCGTCAATTTCAATTTTGATTTCTTCGGCTCTCATTTGACTATCTCATTCTAGATATTTTCAGACCATAACATATATATTATCAGGTCAATCTGACCTGATAAGTTGATATTTGAGTATCAAATATGTCGATTAGCCTTACCAAGGTTATCAGCAAAATTTAAAATTGGCTGACTTGGTTTTTAAGAATCAGTTTTGTTGACATCATTGTAATGTCTTAATTGGGGTTTGACCCCGGTTTCCGGTTTCCCCACGGTTTCCCCGGTTTCCTGGCCCCCTGTTTCCTGAATGTTTTAGACGTAAGCGAGACGCCCTTTAGGTTTCCGGTTTCCGCCAAGTTATATTGCTTTTACAATTGTAAAACTAATCGCATACCTTCATCAACTCTTACTATTAATTCAGGTGATAGTGCGGTAATTTTTTCCGTTAAAAACGACTTATCTACAGTGACTATTTGCGAGATATTAATAACACTATCTTTTGGTAATTTTGATTTTTTGCGAGATAGTAGAATATTGCCAGGTGCATCTGCCAACCTGATATTTGTTGTGATGACAGCAGCAATTACAGTGTTAATCTTGCTTTTATTAAACTCATTAGCCTGGACAATGAGCATTGGCCTTCTGTAACCAGGACTTGATCCTTCTGGGTCAGGTATCTCTGCCCACCAAATTTCTCCGCGTTTGATCACCATTCTTCTTTCTCGATTGAGTTGAATTGTAGAGCAGATATGATTGGGTTAATTTTGCCGGATTGGTTTGAGTAAACTTCATTAAGCTGTTTAGTTATATGATCTATTGAATGATTTTCTAGAAACTGAATAACTGCTTGAGTAAATAAGTTACTTCGTGAGACTCCATGACTTTTGGCATATTGATCCGCAGCCCGAAATACCGTATCTGGTATTGAAATTGCTGTTTTCATAAAGAATACCCATTCTGATTAAAATGATTATCGATTTTTTAATTACATAAAGGAAAGTATAACTCTAGTAATACTTGTAGTCAAGTTTTAAAATATAGTGGTTTGATTACTTGCAGAGTTTTTAGGTGATTTTAACAGATCGAATCAGCAACCAACGGTTCCATTTTATCAGGGTACAAATCAAGAGCATAAGCGTGGCTGAAAAAATGGCGAAAGGCCAAAAAGCGTTTCAAGCTTTCGGCTAAATCTTGAGTGATTATTTTTTGTTCTATGGCAATAAGCAAAAGGTCTCTATGCCATGACTCCCCTTTGGGAAGGACTAGTCCTTTAAACTGAAAGACTTGTTTCAGAATATTTTCAATGCCATTATAAAAATTGTGCAATAACGCTGCAGTTCCTGCCAATTCGAGTTCATTTAACTCCGATAATGGATTTTTACTTGGTAACGATGAAAGCACATTCTCTATCGCTTCATATTCAGCTTCTATCCGCAAAATATAATCAACCATAAAGAGGAACTTCTTCCTGATTAATCATACGAATAAATTTGGAATCACCGGCCAAATCAACAACGTCTACAGGTTTTGATAAAGAAAACATCAGATCACCATAGAAACTGTAGAAATCTTCCGGCCGGACTCCTTCCACAGCAAGGTCAATGTCAC
>JAYEGS010000276.1:0-2071 GCA_034659215.1 Pseudomonadota bacterium
CTTTCAAATATGTCGAGGCTATTGTCGACAAATTATTTCGCTCCGCAAATTTGTTAAGTTCACCAATGCCCCTTAAAACAGAATATCCCTGTACAAAATAACGCCACGCAGTAATAAGTGGAAGAATAGCTATGAGAAACCAGGGGAAATGTTTTATTGCCACCCAAAAGTGATTCCGTTCTACCCAATAGATTTTTTGCAAAGAAAACTTCCCTCCTGTCATGGAATAAAAATGAGTAACATAGGCACCGGGAGCAACAACTATTTGCCAACCCGCCCTGCGCAGACGGAGACCCAGGTCCGTATCCTCACAATAGGCAAAGAAATCTTCGTCAAACAGACCGACTTCCTCTAATGATTCCATTTTCAATAAACAAGCACAACCACTGAACAGCAAGACCTCTTTGGGCTGAATCAAATCAGGCACAGGCATACCTCGCATGGCTTGCCGGGACATACCGTCAAGTGAAATGCCGACACCGCATGAATCCAAGATTTCCGGTTGGTTTCCATCAATAATGATGGAAGCTGCTGCTCCGATATTTGTATCAGACTCTGCTGTTGCAATTAGAGAGCTTATCCACTTGGGTGCGGCTACGGCATCATTGTTGATTAATGCGACATATTTTCCTTGTGCTGTTTCAATACCCCGATTGTTTCCTCCGGCAAAGCCATGATTCTTATTTAACTTGACCATGCGAACTTCCGGAAATTCTTTTGCCAGCATACTTTCTACGTCCTCTTCAGATCCGTTATCAACAACAACAATCTCAATCGCTCCATAATCCTGAGCATAAAGGCTGCGCAAGCAGTTTCTGAGCAAATTCAAATTGTTTAAGTTAACTACTACTACTGTTACTAATGGCAAGTGACGTTCCATTTTATAACTTTCCTATAAAGAGCTGACAGTATAACTTCTCAATAAATTCTCTTAATCCGCCAAAGTGCTCCGGCGGAATGGCTTCCCACCTTTGCGGGAATGACGGGTAATTCCGGTTATGTAATATTAACGTTTTCCCAAATATGACGGCTTCGTAAAAAAGTCCAGTTTCTTTGTTGCGCTACATCTTTAGTCATTGCAGCATGTTATAAGTACGCTTCATTCCTAAGGATTTGTGCGCCTCGAACTTGGCGCTTTTTACAAACCCGTCTGAAGTTAACTTTTTACGGGGTCATCAAATATAGACCGCAAAAATCCGTAAGAAGCCCTAAGCATGGCAAAAAGGTTCACTGGATTAGCCAAAACTCTTTTAAGGTAATTTCCGATTATCCGAGGTCGCAGGTAAAATTCTTTCATGAACCGTTGCTGGTAAAAAAGGAGCTTTTCTTTGGACAAACCGTTCGGGATGTAAACCACATCGAGCAGGTTCATTTTTTCGAAATCTTTGTCTATTCTCCCATGTTGTTCTGCAATATCATACATCTCCGATCCAGGGAAGGGAGTTAATGTAAAGACGCTTATGTCATTTAATGCAATGCTGTTGGCAAAGCGAATTGTTTTCTTCATGGTTTCTTCAGTTTCATAAGGCAGGCCAAAGATAAAATATCCTTTGCTCAAAATCCCTGCTTCATTGGTCAAGCACACGGCCTTTTCAATCTGATTTATAGTAATTGCCTTTTTGGCAAAATCGAGGATTTTCTGGTTACTCGATTCTATTCCGTAATTGATCTGCCAGCATCCGGAGCGTTTCATCAGGTTCAGCAATTCAGGATCATTAACGGAATTGACTCTGCCGCTGCAGCACCAGGAAATACCCCATTTGGCCTTTAAGATACCTTCACATATTCTCGCCACCCTTTTCTTTTTAATAAGGAACTGGTCATCTTCAAAAATAATCTCCTTTATCCCGAAATCTTTTATCAGATAACCAATCATTTCCAGCACGTATTCCGGGCTATGGAATCTGATCCGACGGCTGAAAACAGAAGTGTCGCAAAAAATACATTTGTTGGGGCAACCTCTTGCTGACACAATGTGTGTGGCAGGAAGATTTCTATACTTAAACAGAGCGGGATGATATCTGGATGGAAATCCATCCAAGAGATCCCAGGCTGGAAATGGAAGAGAGTC
>JAYEGS010000277.1:0-2063 GCA_034659215.1 Pseudomonadota bacterium
ATCACTCATCCTTCCGAAATATACCCCTTAAAATGACAAAAATAGTGCAAAAAATCCCCATTTAAAATGCTAAATCAGTAGATATAATGATTTATAAACTGTCTATAGCTTAAATAATGCGATTGTATATCGAGAATATATCAAACCAGGTCCGACCGCTCTAGGTTTGCACCAAATCATAGCCTAATTCCAGGGCAAAATCAGACAATAACTGTTGATCTCCGCTCCACTGCTGCTTCCAAATCAAATGTATGTCGAGCACAGTAATACCCATAGTGCCAACAAAATGCCGCTCGGTCCATTTTCGCTCTGGACGGAACAGATGTAGCGAATTGAGTGCTCTTGTTGTCCGGTCAACGCCGCCTTTTGATCGATTGTAAGCTGCTGCAGCAGCCGGCTGATTGACCACCACGCCATCTGGGTTTGCACGCGAATGTTTCACTTTAGGGACGCATACATTGCTATCCACTTCTGTAGTAAGCATATGGAAGATCGTTCCGTCATTGTAGACGTTGTGGCCGATTGTGTAGGTAGCGTCAATGCACTCGGCCAGTGATTCGCCTAGAAAATTAGAAAATTTAGGACGAAAAAAATGTTGCAAAGGCCAAAGCAAAATATCATTAAAAAAAAATAACAAAAATAGGCATGAATTAAAATACCTGTTTTAAGTGCACCGCGGTCAGTTTTGGCCAATTTAAGTTCCTCAGAACTGGCTGTGAGCATACTCGACTTGATAGTTCCGGTGACCATCACTCGCCGTTTGCTCAGCTCATCGACCAGCCGGTAGTCAGTGAACTCGTTGTCCATTGTTATATGAAAGCCGGCCGGATTCGGTAGCGCGCGGTCAATAAGCTTGAGAATAATCCGATTTCGACGGCCAACTGAAGTACCCTGTGCGGCAGGACTCGGACCGGCACCTGCGCCTGCTCCACTGACCGGCTCATCTGGATCATCGGGCAACTTGGTCATCAGTTGCATGGCCAGTGTGAAGCCATCTTCATCATTCAGGGAGTAAAGCGGCAGCGCATACTTCGCACCTTTGCGCTTGCGCGGCCCATGTACCGCCATACTTCTGCCGAAGAAAGTAATGCTCTGGTCGTCAAGTGCCAGGTGGCCGGACGGGCTGTAGAGCTTCCGACAGTTGGCAAAAACAGCATCACTCATCCAATCCAGCCGTTGCAGAGCTCGAATTTCTTCGCTCCCTGCGTAATCGCTGAAACACAACCAGTGCTTTATTTCGACGAAACGGTCGTGCGTCATAGCCGTGATTATGGCTTGTAGAAGCGGCGCTTGAGTGGTCACCCTTCCCGGCGACCCTTTCCAATAGTACTGGTCCTGTCGCAAATACAGCTGTCCCATCAGAAGCACAACGCCGCAAAACCTAAAGAACTCGCTTTCAGTAACAAGTTCAGTAGTCTTAGTCCATGGACATTCACCGCTGCGATGGCGCTGGAGACGTACGTCATTATCAGCGGCTATCCTGGCATTGGTCTCAGCCAATATCCTACCGACTATTGAGTCATCCCACACCATCCTGAACAGCTGTGAACGGGTTACTCTCCCCTGCTGGCTTCGTGTACGGGCAACCTTTAGGGAAAGGTGCTCCTCCACTCGTAGGTCCAACATCCTGGCTCGGTGATAACGGACGTTTCCTCGAGTCGTCTGTCTCATCTCCAGTCTTCGTGGCGCCGACCAACCTTCGACCGGTTCAACAACAACTCTAACCGCCAATTCCTGTCTGGAGAATGGAGAAGGTTCAACACTAGCTCCACTTCCTATCCCACTATGATGACGCATCCTATCACGTTTGCTTTTGGATAAAGCATTGAAATTATATTTTTCATCTTCTGACTCATGGTTAGCCATGATGAGCGAAGAAAATTTATTTAATAGCAAAGAGTATATAGATCAAAATGACTCACGAACCACAATTCGTATGAATGACTGTTACAATTCTCAGCTACTTTGCCATATCAGTTCAGTGACCCATATCAGCGGGACCAAACGTCAAGCCTACCATCGATCACCAACCGAGTATTGGTGGATCATAATGGTCAGGGGTC
>JAYEGS010000278.1:0-10459 GCA_034659215.1 Pseudomonadota bacterium
CGGGGTGGTGGTCGGTAAAACCGGCACCGCCACCGCTGACGGAGCGGAAGTGTTGGCCTATTATGATCGTTTGCAACCTTTACGGTCTCGGGCAACCTCCTAAGATGCGCCCCGGTCTTAACTACCATGAGCCCGAACCCGGTGCCTTGCTGGTCAGCGTTTTGGCTCGTAATGAAGAGCTGGCTTTAGGGGTTGGCGAGCGTCTCGCAGCTGAATTTGGGCCGATTGACGTCTGTTCTTTTTGGCTCTCGTTTGCCCACTCCCGCTACTATGAAGCCGAGATGGGTTCGTCCTTGGGCCGTTATATCTTCTTTTTTGCCGAACCTTTAGCACGGCAGTCGTTGGTTGAGGCGAAGTTGTTTAGCGATCAACTGGAGGCGGAATTTACCAGTGGTCAGGGGCGGCGGGTGAATCTTGATCCCGGATATCTGGCTTTGGAGCATCTGATCTTGGCTTCAACCAAAGCCGTACCGCATCGTCCCTATCTCGGCAAAGGTATTTATGCCGATCTGACTCTGGTTTATGAGTGCGGTCAATATATTCCTTTACGCTGGAGTTATCCCGATTATGCCGGCGACTATGTTCGTGCGCTCTGTGGTGAAGTGCGAAATAAAATTTTAAGATTACGTAAACAGGGTGTCTGGAGGTTGTGAGTTTTGCTGGAGAGTGAGGATATTCCTTTTTGGAAAATGCATGGTAGTGGCAATGACTTTATCATTATTGATAACCGGCTCGGGATTTTTCCTGATAAGGGGCGGTCACAGTTGGTCTCCAGGTTGTGTCGGCGGGGTACCGGGATCGGGGCTGATGGTTTGATTCTGATTGAGGATAACCATTTTGTCGACTTTCTCTGGCACTTCTATAATACCGACGGTTCCGAGGCCGAAATGTGTGGCAACGGTGGTCGTTGTGCGGCCCGTTTTGCCTATCTAAAGGGGATTGCCGATGCCGATATGGTTTTTCAGACCCGGGCCGGTCTGATTCGGGCCCAGGTTGATCGAACTCAGGTTCGGCTTGAGATGACTGAGCCGTTCGGCTTACGCAAAAGGGTTAAATTGGATTTTGCCGAAGAACATGAGATTGTTGATTTTATAGATAGCGGTGTTCCGCATACGACTGTAATGGTTGATCAAGAGCTGGATTTGGTTGCGGTCAGTGAACGCGGGGCGCGGATTCGTTATCATCAGGAGTTTGCCCCGGCGGGAACCAATGTTAATTTTGTCAAAGTGGTTAACGAACAGTGTTTGTTGATTCGTAGTTATGAACGTGGGGTTGAAGGTGAGACCCTGGCTTGTGGTACCGGAGCGGTAGCTGCGGCTCTGCTTGTTTCTGAACATGGGCTTGTTAAATCGCCGACCGAGGTAATCACTCAGGTCGGAGAGAGCTTGATGATCTATTTTGAAAAAAAAGGGCCGGCCTTTAAGGAAGTTTTTCTTGAAGGGGGGGCGGTAATCGTATATAAAGGGGTTATGGAAGCAGATTTTTTAGTGTGAGTTTTAAGGAGAGAGAGCATGTTTGCAGGAGCAATGGTAGCGATTGTCACCCCGTTTAAAGACGGAGTGGTTGATGAAACGGCTTTAAGGGCACTGGTTGAGTTTCAGATTGAGGGCGGAACCGATGCGATTATCCCCTGCGGGACAACCGGGGAGTCGGCGACCCTGTCACATAATGAACATCATCAGGTGGTCGATATCGTGGTTGATGCGGTTGCCGGCCGGGTACCGGTTATTGCCGGAACCGGTTCCAACAATACCGCCGAAGCCATTCGTTTGACCCAGTATGCCAAAGATGCCGGGGCCGATGGGGTTCTGCTGATAACCCCTTATTACAACAAGCCCACTCAAGAGGGCCTTTATCAACACTTCAAAACGATTGCCGAGAGTGTCGATATTCCGATTGTCCTCTATAATGTGCCGAGTCGCACAAGTGTTGATATGTTGCCGCAAACCGTGGCGCGTTTGGCCTTGCTCCCGAATATTGTGGCGATTAAGGAGGCTACCGGTTCAATGCAGCGAGCTTCCGAAATTGTGGCTTTGTGTGGGCCCGATTTTTATCTTTTGTCGGGCGATGATTTTACTTTTTTCCCGCAAATGTGTGTTGGGGGTCGGGGTGTAATCTCGGTCACTGCTAATATTAATCCATCCCTGATAGCTACTATCTATGATGCCTTTGCTGACGGTCAGTGGGCCCAAGCGGCAACCTTGCACCATAAACTGCAAAAACTCTGCAGCTCTCTTTTTCTGGAAACCAATCCGGTACCGGTGAAAACCGCCTTGGCGATGATGGGCAAAGTCGAAGAGGAGATTCGCCTGCCCTTGGCGCTGATGGGGACAGCGACTCGCAGCCAGTTGGAGCAGGTACTTAAAGAGTATGAACTTATCTGAATAGTTACTCTGATTTTAGCTTTTGCCGGATGAGGACAGGTTATGAATATTGGAGTAATCGGGGCCGGGAGTTGGGGGACGGCATTAGCTGATCTGCTGGCTCGCAATGGTCACCAGGTAACACTTTGGGCCTATGAAACGGATCTGGTTGTGCGGATGCGTGAGCAGAGGGAGAATGATCTTTTCCTGCCGGATATCAGGCTTCATGATGAACTGAAATTTACCGATACCCTGGCCGAGGCCGTCAACGGCCGGGAATTACTGCTCCTGGTACCGCCTTCACAACTTATGCGCCAAGTCTTTCGTCAGCTTCTGCCTTACTTGGAAGATGATCTGGTTCTGGTTTCGGCCTCGAAAGGGATTGAGAACCAGACTTTGATGACCATGTCGCAGGTTTTACAGGAAGAGCTTAAAAACGCCGGCCGTAAGGCTAAACTGGCCTTTCTTTCCGGTCCCTCCTTTGCCCGTGAGGTTGCTCAAGGGCTGCCGACGGCGGTGGTGGCCGCCTCTGCAGACGAAGCAATTGCTAAATTGGTGCAGAAAGTTTTCAGTGGTGAGAGTTTTCGCGTCTATACCAACGATGATGTGATCGGTATCGAGTTTGGGGGTTCGTTAAAGAATGTTATGGCTCTGGCCGCAGGTATAGCTGATGGTTTAGGCTTTGGTTCCAATACCCGGGCCGCCTTGATAACCCGGGGCTTGTCGGAGATGACTCGTCTCGGGGTTGCGGCCGGGGCGAAGGCGCAAACCTTTGCCGGTTTGGCCGGGATGGGGGATCTGGTCTTAACCTGTACCGGAGACCTCTCGCGTAATCGCACAGTTGGTCTTGAATTGGGCAAAGGTCGCCCTTTACAAGAGATTCTTGATGGTATGACAATGGTTGCTGAGGGTGTTAAAACGACGGTTTCAACTCATCAGTTGGCCCAAAGGCTGCAAGTTGAGGCACCGATAACCGAACAGATCTATAAAATTCTGGAAGAGGGCAAGAATCCCCGGCAGGCGGTGATCGATCTGCTTCAAAGAAGTCTAAAAGCGGAAGTTTAAGGGAAGTATTTATGTTGCATGTTGCAGTTGGCGGTGCTTCAGGTCGTATGGGCCGGGCTTTATTGGCGCATCTTGAAGAGCATGATGATATTCGGGCGCTGGCGACAATAACGGATGTTGCCAAAGCGTCTGAAAAAGATAGCACTGTCTGTCTTGATCAAATTTGTGGGGGGCAGACTCCGGATGTGGTCGTTGATTTCAGCTCGCCGGAAGCGACTTTGGGCTATGCGGTTGGGGCTGCGGCGAGAAAAGTACCGATGGTTATCGGTACTACCGGGTTCACTCTGGATCAACTTGATCAGTTAGCGGATATCCTGCGTCCGGTTCCAGCTCTGTTGAGCCCCAATATGAGTTTGATGATGAATCTTTCCTGGCGCATGATGGCTAATGCGGTTACGGTCTTGCCCAATGATACGATAGATGTTGAAATTGTCGAGAAGCATCACCGCGACAAACGTAATGCGCCCAGCAGTACGGCCTTGAAAATGGCTCAGATCGTGGCGGAAAAGCGGGGTTGGTCACTGGGCCAGGCGTTGCGTCATAATGCGCGTTGGGGTATGATCGGTTCGCGTCCGCAAAAAGAGATAGCGATTTCCAGTGTGCGCGGTGGAACCTTGATCAGTGAGCACTCAATTATATTTGCCGGGCCGGGTGAAAGTCTCGAAATAACCCATCGCAGTCAATCTCTGGAACCTTTTGCCCGAGGGACTCTGCGGGCGGCCCGCTGGGTCGTTAAACAGTCGCCCGGGGTTTACGATATGCTTGATATGTTGGGTCTCCCGGAAGTTCTCTATTAACTCAGGATGAAGCGGCTTAAGGCCTCAGCCAGGGGTGAGAGACGGCGATCACGATTGTAGATAAGATAGAAATGGCGCTGGATGGGCCCCTCCGGGAGCATTATTTTTGTGAGTTTTCCCGATTCCAGATCTTCGGCTACCGAGAGGCTTGAGACGATCGCCACACCAAGGTCGCTTTTTAAGGCCTGTCTAATCGCTTCGGCACTACCCATTTCGGCAACCAGATTCAATGTGTCAAGGCTCTCCAGACCTCTTTTTTGTAAAGCCGACTGCATCGCCAGGCGGGTG
Organism: Pseudomonadota bacterium; assembly: GCA_034659215.1. Lineage (GTDB taxonomy): Bacteria > Desulfobacterota > Anaeroferrophillalia > Anaeroferrophillales > Tharpellaceae > Tharpella. The sequence goes on from JAYEGS010000278.1 coordinate 4,514, forward strand.
CCGGAGCCCTTTTCACGAATAATGAAAGGTAATTTTTTCAGTTCATTAAAGTCTATCGGGTTGGGTGATTTTGCCGCAGTTTTGGGATTGGCAACCAAGATCAATTCATCGCCGAGGCATTTTTTTGAGATAAATTCAGTTTCCGGGGCCGGGGTACCAACTAGTCCCAGTTCAAGTTTGCCGTCTGCGACTTGGGTGATGATAGCGTTACTGTCGCCGATTTTAAGGGTTACTTTCACCTGTTTATGCTGGGCTGTAAAAAGCCCGATCATCTTAGGTAGAATATATTGGCCGGGGGTATTACTGCCGCCAATTTCCAGGCTGCCCCGCTCGGCTCCGGTGTAGAGCGACATCTCTCTTCGGGCTCGTTCCTGAAGGGTGAAGATGCGTTGAGCGAAGGGGTGGAAAAGCTCTCCTGCCGGAGTCAGGCGAACCTCTTTCCCGCCGCGCTCAACCAGTTGTACTTTGAGATATCTTTCGAGGGTTTTGAGGTGGCCGCTGACGGTCGGTTGGGTCAGGTGGATTTTTTCCGCCGCCCGACTGAAATTGAGGAGCTCACTGACCGCAAGAAAAACCTGAATTTGGCGCATTTCAATCATGATTATGAATCTCCCGAATTTATGTTTATTGGTAACTGTTCAGCGTAACCACCTTAAATCCACTATAAATGGCGCGAACATTGGCTTCGCCCGGCTTCGAGGGGGACACAGCTCAGATCGGCAAGCGACTTGCAGTCGCCGCCTGGAGCAATGTCCCCGCACCGAGAGAGTTTGTGGACTACATTATGCTGAATAGTTACGTTTATTTTAAGCTCTTTTTCATAAATGAAAAAGAGAGGATCGTCAACCAACCTTTTTTTTACATGTGGGGTAAAGTCTGTGGCTGCTCTTGAAACTGATCTCCTAGCGGCGATTGCTGCCGGAACAGGTTGTGGTCTGGTCATTCTTGATGAGGATGGCTTAGTTGAGTACTGGAGCCCGCAGCTTGAAGATGTGTGTGGTTTGGCGGCCGATCTGATCGTTGGTCAGCCTTGGTCGGAATTGCTTTTGCCTTGCGGCTTTGACGAGTCCGAGGGGCCGTATGGTTCAGGATTGGATTTGGTTGATACTTCGACCGCCTTGCCGGGGTTAGCCTTTTATCCGGTGGAAGGGAGCTCGGATAGCCCGGAAAAAGTGGGTCGTCGGGTTGGAGTGCTGCGTTTGACCTCGCATTTCGAGAACGATAGTGACGGTTTTCCTTTTGTTGCCGAGACTGCGGTTGGCATTCCCAGTTCAAAAGCGATGTTTGAGCAGTTGCAGCGTCAGCTTGCCTACCAGAGTCGCTATCAGACACCGTTTGCCCTGCTCTTTTTGCGAATGAAAAACTATCGTACTTTTGTTGAGGTCTTGGGGGCTGAAAACTGGGAAATTACGAATCGGGCTGTCTACGATCAATTAAGTGCAATAGTCCGTATGGCTGATAGTGTTGGTTTCTATGATGATGCTACTTTTTGGATGGTTTTGGCCAACTCCGATCGCGAAGGGGCCACGGCGGTTGCGGAAAAGGTCAAACGCCTGGCCGGCTCCATGAAAGTCGATGCTCTTGATGTTTTTTTGTCGGCCGCAGTTGGTGGTGTTGTCGCTTGTGAAGGTGAAAACTGCGAGGAACTTGTGGCGCGGGGATTGTCAGAGACCGAGAAAGCCCTTAAATTACCGGCTGGTATCTCGGTGGAAAGTTGAGTCATGCAACTTATCTGTGCAGCCGTTATTGAAGAGCTGGAACCACTACTGCAACCATCTCTATTTAGTCAGATAGGCCCAGCCCTTTATACTCATCGGCAAAAACCGGTACTGGTGGCGGCTCTAGGTGTTGGTCTGGTCGATTTTGCTTGTGGTTTTCAAGCCTTGCTGGGTAATTATAAGGTTGATGAGGCTCTGTTGACCGGGACTTGTGGTGTCTATCCCGGTGCTTTTCGGCAATGGCCGATCGGCAGTCTTGTCTCACCGTTGAAAATATCCCTCGGAGATCTCGCGGAAGTTGATCAAACCGGTTATTTTCCGGCGCCGATTATCTCCACATGTCATCTTGATGAAAACTGTTCCCTCCGTCCGGCATCAGATGTCGACATGAATTGTCTGACTCTTGCTACGATTACCTCGAATGACCCCGCCGCCGCCCGAATTGAACACCATTATCAGGCTCACTTTGAACAGATGGAGGCATACGCTTTTGCCCGCCTTTGTCAAGTGCATAAAATTTCCGGGGCGGTGCTTTTTGCGGTCTCCAACAGGGTTGGCTGTGATGGCCATCAGCAGTGGCGGGATCACGCCCAGCAAGGGGCTTGCCTGAGTACGGATTTCCTGCGTGAAAAATTTGACTTGGCGTGACGACTGTAATCTGAGTAAATCATTTTTCTTGTCAAGAATAGTGGACTGTGGTATCAGGTGCATCCGGTTTAAAATTTCGGGCAATTAGCTCAGTTGGATAGAGTGTTGGCCTCCGAAGCCAAAGGCCGCAGGTTCGAATCCTGCATTGCCCGCCAAATAATATCAAGGGGTTAGCTGACGTTTGTTAGCTAACCCTTTTTTTGTTTTTCCTCTGGGTAACAAGATGTGATGTTCTGCTCCCTTTTCCCCCTCATTTAGATATAAATTACCACCATACAATCAATTCTATCTACTCACCTTAAAAGATTTCCCATGCAGAAACAGATCACGCAAATTTTGCGGGGGGGGGTGAGCTCGCGTAATCCCTGGTAACTCAAGTGGTTACTAATTGCACCGACTCCTTATTTTTCAGGAGGCTAAGAATTAATAATAATCTTGGTAACTATTCAGCGTAATGTACTTTTCAAACTATCTCGATACGGGGACATTGCTCCAGGCGGCGGCGAAGCCGCTTGCCGATCTGAGCTGTGTACCCCTCGAAGCCGGGCGAAGCCAATGTTCGCACCATTTGTAGTGGCTTTAAGGTGATTACGCTGAACCGTTACTAATCTTGATACAAAAAAACAGCGAACAATCTGCCGGGCCAGAATATGGGATTAGATATTGACTTAATAGATTATGGATGATAAACATCATGTATTACAAACATATCAGATTAATGAGGTAAGCCATGCGACTCTCATTTTTAAACAGAACCCGAGAAATCGCAAGAATTAACCGCGCTCTCAATTCACCTGAGCCGGCATTTGTTGTAATATATGGTCGTCGTCGTTGCGGCAAATCAACATTATTGCAACATGTCAGTAAGAAAAATGATATATATTTTTTGGCTGATATGCAAGAAGTGCCTTTACAAATTAAAAGTTTGGCCAGCGAGATTGGGCGACATATTTCCGGGTTTGATCAGGTTGTCTACCCCTCTTGGGATGTTTTGTTTAAGGCTGTTCAAAATCGGGCTCTGCCTGGGACAACGTTGATATTAGATGAATTCCCATACTTAGTCCAAAAATCACCGGATTTATCGTCCATTATCCAAAAACAGATTGACTCCAGGCAAAACAAAATCCATCTTGTAATTTGCGGGTCATCACAACGAATGATGCAAGGTCTTGTTCTGGATGGTACGGCTCCTCTGTACGGTCGAGCCCTGGAAATCATCAAACTTCGTTCACTTGAGGCCGGATGGCTACCTATAGCTCTTGATCTTGGTTCTGTTGCTGCTATTGAGGCCTTTGCCATTTGGGGAGGGGTGCCCCGTTACTGGGAACTGGCAAAACAATTTCCAGATCTGGAAACAGCTTGCAAAGAACTGATACTTGATAGAGATGGTGTCCTGCACGATGAGCCCATGCGACTATTGCTTGATGATATGCGTGGAGCCAGCCAGCCTCATTCTTTACTTGGTTTAATCGCTGGCGGTGCAAACAGAATGTCAGAGATTGCGGGGCGATTAGGCAAGCCGGCAAGCAGTTTAACTCGACCACTGGCGAACTTAATTCAGCTGGGCCACATTAAGCGGGAGATACCTTTTGGCGAGAATCCAAAATCAAGTAAAAGAACTCTTTATCGGTTAGAAGACCCATTTCTACAATTTTGGTATCGGGTTGTTTTGCCAAACTATTCTCTTCTGGAACAGGGACTTGTTAACGAAGTATTTGACACCTTGAAACCGTTGATAACAGGCCAAACGGCCGAGATATGGGAAGAGCTCTCCCGTAAATCAACAGCACATCTTGAAATTGGTGGTTGTCGATGGAAACCGGCTTCTCGGTGGTGGGGTAAGGGACTTAATGGAAAAATAATGGAATTTGACATAGTCGCAGAATCGCTTGATGGACAGTGTATTCTTTTTGGGGAAGCTAATTGGGAAAATGAAACAAACGTGCAACGCACCTTGAACAAACTCCAAAAGCAGTCAGATAATTTTCCTAAGATTGATAAACGAAAAATCATTTTGGCTCTTTGGTGCAAACGGTCCAAGTCCCACCCTGTAAATGTACAAATTTTTAATGCGGAAGATGTTCTTTCAGCCATGAAGATATGATTGTGGCTGTTTTGAGTGCGGTGGTTTATTATCTATCTAGATGCATTTTGATTAGAGTATTATTGCCCAATAATCCCTGCACTAAACAGCATCTATATGCATCTTGAAAAACAAAAGGCCTGTAATTAGTTAAAATTACAGGCCTTTAAGGTCTATGGTGCCGAAGGCCGGAATCGAACCGGCACGGGTGTTAACCCACTACCCCCTCAAGATAGCGTGTCTACCAGTTCCACCACTTCGGCATATAGTGGTCTCGTTTCAGCGAAACCGCCGGACTTCTAAACTAAATATTGAATCTTGTCAAGAGATTGTTGGTGGGGGCAGATGAAGAGTTCAGACACTTAGGTCGATGAGCAGTCCGGTACCGCTCATGATCTCTTTGACTAAACTTTCTATTTTGTCGGAAGAGTGGAAAAAGCGTTCGCTGAGTTGACGGCAGACCTGGCGATTGCTACGGCAGTCATAGGCTTTAAGGAGAAAGCCATCCGGCAGTTCCAGCAGGGAGATATGAAGATTGTGTTCGTGAAGTTTGAGTCTTTTGCAGGTCTTTTTGAGGAGGGCAAGGATTTCTCGGTAGTCAGCACGTGATTTTTTTCGTTCTGCTGAGGCTGGGTGCAATGGAGTGTATGGGGTGCGGCGATCTGGAGTTGGTCGGCGTTTTCTCAGGCTGAGTGCGGAGGCGTATTGTGAAGCCATGATTGCGGGAATGTCTCCCGGGGTTGGCGGCGCCTTGCTGGGTGGGTCATACATGATCTCCCTCCTCCTCCTCCTTTTTCTAGCGGCGTAGCAGAATTAGTTCCTCTAAGGGTTTGCGACCTTTTTCTTGGTTTTTGTGGGGTTCTGCCGGATAACCTGTGGCGATGACAGCCATAAGTTCATAGCGGGGCGGCAGTTCCAGAAGTTTACATACCTGTTCGCCATTTTTGAGGATTTCACCCAGCCAGACAGCTCCGAGCCCAAGGCTGTGCGTCATGAGTAACATATTCTGCAAGGCTGCGCCGATGCTCTGAATATCTTTTTCTCGGTGATAGAGCATATCTTTGTCAAGGAATACGTTGATTAAGACCGAAGCCTCTTCGATGACGCGATGATATTTGGTCAGGCTTGCAATTTTAGATTGTAGTTCCGGATCTCTGATAACAGCGAAGCGCCAAGGCTGATTGTTGAGGCCCGAAGGAGCCCAGCGACCAGCTTCAAGGATGGCATCTATCTGATTTTCAGTGGGTTGCCGGTCAGAAAAATGGCGGACACTGCGTCTTTCGCAAATCAGTTGTTGCTGCTGGTTAAGCCAGTTCTTTTCAGTATTCATATAGGTATTCTATCCTTCATCACAATTTCTGTCAAGTTTGACTAGAATTCCGATATAAGGAATTTTCATGGTGCTTTTACCCTTTAGCAATCAAAACTGTTTTTATCTCCTTTAATGTCCCTCTGATTTTTTGTACTTGGCGTAAATTTGCTCGCGATTAATATTCA
>JAYEGS010000279.1:0-2052 GCA_034659215.1 Pseudomonadota bacterium
GGGTTGTTGTGGCTGCTCTGGAAGTTCTTTGGCCGGTAACCATGGCGGTCAGATCACCGACAAACTCATTCATCTGTTCGGCCTGAGCGTTGAGCTCTTCGGCGGCAGCGGCCGACTCTTCGGCGTTGGCAGCATTTTGCTGGGTTACTTTATCCATCTCGGAGATTGCTATATTGATCTGGCCGACACCGTTGGACTGTTCCTGAGAGGCGGCCGAGATTTCACTGATTAATTCACCAACTTTGCCGCTCTTTTCGATAACTTCTGTGATTGCAGTTAATGATTGGGCCGCAACTTCACGGCTGGTACTGACTTTATCAACGGTTGAACCGATCAGTTCGGCCGTCGATTTAGCGGCCTCGGCACTGCGGGCGGCGAGGTTTCTAACTTCGTCGGCAACCACGGCAAACCCGGCCCCGGCTTCACCGGCGCGGGCCGCTTCAACGGCTGCATTCAAGGCTAAAAGATTGGTTTGAAAAGCGATTTCATCAATACTTTTAATGATCTTCTGAGTCTCCTGGCTGGCTGTATAGATCTCTTCGGTGGCATTACTTAAAGTCGTAATTGAGGTTGAAGCCTTTTCGATTGCGTTGACTGTGTCCTTGGTCAAGCGGTCAGCCTGGTCGGAGTTGTCGGCGCTTTGTTTAGCCATTGATGCCATCTCTTCGATCGACGAGGAGGTCTCTTCCAGGGATGCCGCCTGTTGGGACGAACCTTCAGCCAACGATTGACTGGTTGAAGAGATCTCACCCGATGCGGCAACTATCTGGTCAGCCCCGTCATTGAGACCTTGAACTATCCGATTAATTGGCAGGGTGATGCTGCGCGCAAACCAGAGTACGAGCAAGATGGTAATAACCAGAAAAATCATGCCAACAATCAGAATCACATTCCTGATTTGATGCGCCGCCGCTAAAAATTCATCCCGATTCTGGGTTGCACCGACACTCCAGCCGGTGGACTTAACCGGGGCAAATCCCGCGATCTTATCAGTCCCTTTGAAATGATAGACATCTACCCCAGCTTTACCGGACATCATCTGACTAGTAATAGATTTCATACCTTCGAGCTCACTTAAGTTCAATTTAAGAATAAACTCCTTCTTAGGATGAACAACCATAATACCATTTTTGCCGATCACAAAAGGATAACCGGTCTGCCCCAGCTTCACGGAAGTTATTTTGTCTGAAAGAAGGTCGAGCTTAAGAACCACTGCAAAAACACCAGCGAAGCTGCCTGATTTACTCGTTACAGGGGCAGCGACAACCACCACAGGATTGCCACTGACCTTTGAAAAAATGGGTGAACCAATATTAATTTTACCATTTTTGGCATTCTGAAAATAATCTCTCTCGGCTACAGATACCTTTTTGGCCCGAAGGGTTCCCCCGGTACTGTCACAGGTGATAATGCCATCGGAGTTACAAAAGAAGAGCAAGTCGTAGTTTGTACCAACCTGTTTATACAAGTCAACAAAATAATCATCCAGCAGGTTCATCTCTGCGGCGGCGGCATCAACACCATTCTTCAATATCTTTGTTGCTGCATCAATTGTCAGAGGATCCATGGCCGCCCCTTTGGCGAAATTGATCTCCTGTTCAAGAACCATATCGGTCATGGTTGCCAGATCCTTGGCCACCAGTTCAGCCCGACTTTTGCCTAAAGAATAGAGCGCATCAGAGGCTCTATCAACGGCAAAAAAACCAACAATCAGTAACGGGATGGTGACAATCAGCAAGCCACCGATAATCAATTTGGATTTAAGTGATCTCTTTTTCATAACAATTTCTCTTAATAGTTAAGTTAAGGTTAAAGAACGATAATTTATATAAGAATTGAAAATGGTTTATAGTGATGATTGTCAATTAGCCCTTTCTATGAACGGATGTACCATCAAAAACAAGATGCACGGTTCACTGTTGATTCATATATTTAAATAACTTTTCATTTAAATACAATTACACCTTAGTGGTATAGGGGGCTTGGTAACAGTTTTTAGTGATGAGTGCGTTGCAGGGTGTGAACGGAGAGTAAAGAAAAGACAGGGTGATT
>JAYEGS010000280.1:0-2049 GCA_034659215.1 Pseudomonadota bacterium
CCCGCGACACCAACCTTCAGATTGTCCTAACCTTAACCCCACCTCCTTTTTATTTTTCCCTCAAGCTTAGCCTACTCGAAATCTGCGGAGTTAACGGCTCGGAGGGTCTTCGGGTCAGCCAGCGGGCCTTTTGGCGTCACCCAGCTACCGACTATTGAACGATTATAGAACGTTATACTATACGACCTGCAATTTATTTGTCAAGCTATTTTTGCCGAATTTATTAGGGAAAATTAAGTTTCTGGTAATTTTCTGCACAAAACCCAGTCTATATACTTAGTTGTTTTCTATTTATAGGTTTTCTTGACCTGCTCCAGGCGATTGAGAAAGGGCCGGCTGACAAAAACCGAATCCTCTTCATGGAGAATTACATGCGGCGTAATAAAGAACATGAGCTCGACACTATGAAATTCCTTGCCTTCATAGCCGACGAGATAGCGCAGAAGCGGAATCCTGGAGACCCAGGGAACGCCGCTGTAGCCGTTACTGCGACTCTGCTGGATGAGCCCGCCAATGACCACGGTTTGGCCATCACCTACGGATAGAATTGTATCTGCAACACGCTGGGAAAAAATCGGCGAATTTATCCCCTCAATAGTTTTATTCGAAAGTTGACTGACCTCCTGATTGATCTCCATGCGCACCATACCGTTATCATTAATATATGGGGTGACATTGAGAATGATTCCGACATTACGATATTGAATAGTCGTATCGGTAGTCTGGGCCGTAGAGCCGGAGTCGGTCGTCCGGTAGCTGGAGGTCACGGTCGGGACATCCTCGCCCACGTCAATTTTAGCGGTTTCGCCATCTGAGGCGAGGATCTGCGGAGCGGAGAGGATATTAACCCGGTTCTCATCGGCTAAAGCCCGGACAATCGCCTTAAAACGAGTCGAGTTAGCAACCAAAAAACTAAACCCGGAACCAATCAAGGTATCACCGCTGCCGCTGATCAACCCCAGGCCTGAATCAACCCCGATCAAACCATCAGCGCTACCGCCAAGCCCCTTCATGAGATAGCTCCACTCAATGCCCAGTTTATTGGTCTCATCAAGTTTGACCTCGGCAATTGTCACCTCAATCAAAACCTGTTTTGGATAAATATCAAGCTTCTCGATTACCGGCTTGATCTTGCGGTAATCATTGCCGGTCGCCCGAATCAGAATGGAGTTGGTGGTTTCATCAACCACAAACGTAACTTCACCCTCCAGGGTGCCGCTGACAGCCCCGCCCCGACGGGCTTTAAGCTTGTCCGCCGCAGCTTGATTCTGCCGCTGATTATCGAGAATCGTCTTACCCAGCGGCCGCGGCCGCACCTCATCCTTAGCTTTAACCGGATCTTTTTTCGCAGCGCCGCTGAAAAGGCCTTCGAGTACGGCCACGATATCCGAGGCGACGCCGTTTTGGATATAGTGAACGAAAATATCCTCTGCCATCGAGTCTTGAGTCAGAACCGGAACCTCCTGATCAAGTTCCGCGACCCACTCATCCACCAGAGCCAACGCTTGAGCATCACGGGAAAGCACCAACAGCATATTAACCCGAGGCAGAGCGAGAAAACTTAAGGAGGCGTTGAAACTGATGCCTTTACCCGGAGCCAGACCGTAGGCACCAAGCAATTTTTCCAGCTCTTTGGCCATATCTTCGGCGTTGACGTAGCGCAACAGATAGACTTTTTGCTCAAGCCCGGCCAAAACGCTGACATCAAAGAGCAGCATCAGGCGGGCAACCTTGGTCAGCACATGCTGGTAATCACTAATTAAAAGAACGCCGCTCGGCTCATGGACATAGACCTGCGCCCCTTTACTCAAATATGGTTTGATAATGTTGACAAATTGAGCTCCAGCCAGATAGCGCAGACGAAAAGCCCGAATCACTTTACCGCGAGCATGTTCAGGATCGCCGGGCAGCAGCAACTCTCCGGCCTGGGCCGCCGCCGGCAGCGCCGCCTGGGGCATGATCTCCCATAACGGCCCGCGCTCGACCATAACCGCACCGTTCATACGCAGAACTCCGCGCAGCAACTCAAAAATCTCATCATGATTGAGT
>JAYEGS010000281.1:0-2046 GCA_034659215.1 Pseudomonadota bacterium
TCTACCTGTAAGAGGCGGGTTTTTGCCTGTCGCGATAGCGGCTTCGTCCAACAAACAGTAGCAGCAGCATTAAATTTTCTCGAAACAGACCCGTTCAAACCCCAGAGCGGCTACGACAAATTTTTTGAGCCGGAGATTGCCATATTTAGCCTCAAGTTTATTGCCGTAAAGGGCCGTCTGCGACTTACCCTCAGCCAGCGCTTTTTTTATTTCCGGCAGCTTGCACAACTCATCTACAGATAGTTGTTTGGCTTGCTCTCCAGTCATGCCGACCTCTTTCAAGGTGATAAACTTAAACTCAATCAGGACATCGGATATGGTAAAATGTCTCTTGTCCGGCCGGATAATCATGGTCAAATCCGCATACCGGCGATCAAGTTCCGGTTCAGAATCCATGATGTACAAAATATCATTATAGAGTAGAGTCAAAAATGCGGTCTTGAGGGTCAATTCGTTGGCCCAGCGATAATCGCGATTTTTAAACACCGTAAAATAACGATTTTCGACAAAATCGCACAAAGGCTGCATATTGCCTTTTTGGTAAACCTGTTTTGCCGCAAATTTACCATCATCCCGGTTACCGGGATCCGGCAAAAGCATGCGTTGCACCCGTTCGACATAAAGACTTTGAATCACTAGATTTGGAACTTTTAAAACTACATCACCTTCTAAGGTTTCACCAGCCAGTGTCAGAACACCAAAATAGTAGAGAAATGAGATAAGAAAAGTGTTGTCCTTACCGCCGGCTAAGAGCATCTCCTTAACCCCAAACCTATCCGAGATATCTCCAACCGTTATAAGGCAATCTTTTTCCATCATCGAAAGAAGAATATCCTGACCCAGAGGAATTTTTGCGATATATTCCAATTTGGATTCATCCACAGCCAGATTGGAATCAAGCATCTTGCGAGGGTATTTGCATGTTTCCCGGAACTGATCAAAAAAATAGAGACATAATGTGGGATTATAAAGATATTCGTCCAAGCCAACGGCAAAAAGATAGCCGTTATAATAGGCTTTCATTAAATCGAGAGCGTCATCAATTTTTTCTGCGCCAAAATTACATTCGGCCTCAAGTTGCTCAATAACGTTGCGCACCTCGCTTTCTCTGAAACCGCATAAATCATTAAATCCGGGTTTAAAATAGATATTTTTAGCGATATTATAGCCACTGGTAATATCACTTAAAACTACCGGCGAGACACCGGTTATAAAAACCCGGTCAAACATTGAGCTGGAGGTAGACGATTTGATTGCCTTAAACAGGGTTCTTAAAACGCCTTCATCATGCACAATTGTGTTATATCTATCTTGCCCGGTCATACCTTGCTCACCCATCATTAAGGTATTAGCAAAATTGTCGTATTCATCGATGAGAAGGTAGATTGGATATGGGGTAGTTTTTATTGAACTTAATAAGGACTCTATGGAAAATAGAGCGTCATCGTAGTTTATATTTACCTGCGGTAAATCATAGCCCGCAAAAAGATAATAACGGATAAAACTTTCAATTCTGGCATTTAGATGATTATGCAGTGAACGTTTCAGATCTTCGCTACTTCCGCTGGTATCAACACAGGAAAAATCCCAACGCAAAATAAAATATGAATTTCGTAAAGGGGTTGGCTTTTTGCCGATGGCAAGATGGCCGAAAATTTCAGAAAACTGATCGGCCCGGGCAACATCATAATAATTTTCCAGCATTGAGAGAAGCAGGCTCTTGCCAAAACGCCGAGGGCGAATAAAAAGTTGGGAGTTGGTCTCTTCGAGTAAGGGAATTTTATCAGTTCGGTCGCAATAAAAATAACCTTCCGTAACTATCTTCTTAAAATCAGAGATACCGTAGGGAAATTTCATTCAACCTCCTCAAAACAGACACGCTCAAAGCCCAAAGCGGCTACAACAAATTTCTTGAGCCGGAGATTGCCGTATTTGGCCTCAAGTTCTTCACCATAAAGAGCCGCTTGCTCTTTACCCTCAAGCAGCGCTTTTTTTATTTGCGGCAGCTCGCGCAACTCCTCGACAGATAGTTGTTTGGCACGCTCT
>JAYEGS010000282.1:0-2025 GCA_034659215.1 Pseudomonadota bacterium
CAGGTAGCGGACTTTTATCAGGCGCTTGCTGAAAGTTTGGGTTCCGGCCAATTGCCGGCTTTGCCTGAGCTTTTTGCCGGTGGGGCTCGTTCCTGTGATGATTTGGCAAAAATCACCAAGGAAAAAAGTCAGTTGTTGGCAGAAATCGGGGTTAGTTCACTGCATCAGCTTTTGACCGTTGAGCCTCCGGCAAAAATTCGTCGTCTGGTTGGTTTGCGGGGCCATGAAGTGACGGTTCTGCGGCGTAAAATAGAAGAGAGTGGGAGATCCATCGGCCAATCGTTGCAGGCTCTACAGGTTGTTAATCAAAGATTTCGCGATTTTTTCCAACAGCTTTGTCCTTCAGCGATCAGCTATCAGGGAAAAGGGGCGATGGCTGATAACGTGTTGTCGTTTAGTGGTGTTGCTCTCGACGGAGTGGCATAATTCAAAATGTGGTTTAAGAGTTTAAAGGTTTAAGAGTTTTCTCTTTTAACCCTTCAGACTCATCTTCGGTTTAGGGAGATAAAAAATGGTAGTCGGTCTTTCCAATGCTTTGAATACCGCCAAGGTCGGAATGATGGCGAATATGACCGAGATTGATATTATCGGGCATAATATTGCTAATGCCGACAATCCCGATTACCGGCGCCAGGTCGGCTATCTTGAGACCACTAATCCGATTCCCAGCGCTCTCGGTCCCCGAGGTACCGGGGTTCAGGTTTCCCGGATTGAATCTCTCTACGACCGTTTTCTTTTTCGCCAGGTCAATTACGAAGAATCGAATCAGGGGATGTGGGAGTCGTTGGCCGGTGGTCTCGATAGTGTTGAGCGGGTTTTCAATGATCTTGATGATAATGGACTGTCGGCTCAGCTGGCGGAGTTCTGGGGGGCTTGGGAAGATCTTGCGAATCAGCCGGAAGGCGGCATTGAGCGGGCGACCCTGGCCGGTAAGAGCCGGGTGTTGGCGGCAACCTTCAATTCTATGGGTGATGATCTCAACTTTCAGCGTCAGGTTCTTAATGACTATATAGATAAAGGGATCGCAGATATAAATCAGTTGGCCGATAGCCTGAGCGCCATGAATCAGGCGATTCTGGAATCGGAGGTTAACGGCGGCCTGAATAATGATCTACGCGACAAACAGTTGGCCCTGCTCTCGGATCTTTCAGGTCTGGCTGATATCGACTATAATGAGGATGAATCCGGGCAGCTCAATATCATGCTGCAGGGTGGCAAACCTTTGGTTTTGGGCAGCCAGGTTTTTCATCTTAAGAGCGAGATGGATGACCAGGGTGACGTGCATGCCGAGTTCGGCTCTGAAGGGATTTCGATCGACGACCTTATCGGCAGTGGAAAGATGAAGGGCTGGCTCGATGCTCGTGATGATCTTGCAGGAGCCCAGGATGATTTTAACCGGATGAGCAGTGCTCTGATTTTTGAGATAAATCAGGCTCATTTTCAGGGGTATAACCTTGATGGTGAAACCGGCTTAACTTTTTTCGATCATCGCATAGGTTTGGTTGAGGGAATGGAAAACAGTGGTGATGCGATGATCTCCTTCTATGCTGATTCGACTAACGCCGGGGCTCCTGAAGGGATAGCCTGGGCGACGCTGGCCAATGCGGATGATTTTGAGGTCAGATTTACCGGCGATCATGTCGATGGTGGTGGTGTAAAAGATTTTGTGATTGTCAATACCACGACCGGAGTTGAACTTGATCCGAGTTCGTACGAGATCGATGATACTGCGGTTGACGGAAAATTGATTATCAGTTTCAATGATACAACTGATGTCTCTTTAGCTCCAGATAAGGGATACCATCTCGAACTTGATTTTGGTTCCGGTATCGCGCCCCGGTCAGGCGATACTTTCAGCCTCTCTTTTGGGGCGCATGCGGCGCGAACCGTGGTGGTTAATCAGGATTTGGACAATCCCGATAAGATTGCAATTTCCGATAACTATTTCGAGGTTCCCGGAAACAATAAAATAGCTCTCGAAATTGCCCAGCTCCAGCACAAACAGGTGGTCAACGGGCGTTATAC
>JAYEGS010000283.1:0-1996 GCA_034659215.1 Pseudomonadota bacterium
AAATGTTGGTGCCGCACGAAACCCTGGACAGGGAGTTTCTCTCGCTGGTCGAGGCCGAGGGGGTGGCCGACATTGAGGAGCTGAACAAAATTCTGGAGCGGGCAGTCAACCTGAAGAATTTCCTCAAGGGGAAGGAACGTATCCGTCAGGTGGCAAAATATGTTGCTGGCCACTATCGCGAGAACGTTGAGCCGCTTGGCTATAAGGCGTTTCTGGTTGGTGTCGACCGTGAAGCCTGCGCCCACTACAAACATGCGTTGGACGAATTTCTGCCGCCGGAATATTCCGAGGTGGTCTACACCGGCAACAACAACGATTCCAAGTTGCTGAAAGAGTTCCATCTCGATTCAAAAAAAGAGCGGCAGCTACGCAAGAGCTTTGTCAAGCTGGAGCAGCAACCGAAAATCCTGATTGTGACCGAGAAACTGCTGACCGGTTTCGATGCGCCGGTGCTCTATGCCATGTATCTCGATAAGCCGATGCGCGACCATACGCTGTTGCAGGCGATTGCGCGGGTCAATCGTCCCTATGAGAACGAACAGAAAGAGATGGTGAAACCGCACGGATTTGTTCTCGATTTTGTCGGCATTTTCGACAAGCTGGAAAAGGCGCTGGCTTTCGACAGCGACGAGGTTAACGCCATCGTCAAAGATCTGAAGCTGCTCAAGGTGTTGTTCAAAAACAAGATGGAGACGATTGCGCCGGACTATTTGCAACTGATCGAAGGGCGGTTCGACGACAAGGATGTTGACGATCTGATCGAGCATTTCCGCGATCCGGAACGGCGCAAGGAGTTCTTCAAGGAGTACAAAGAGATCGAGATGCTCTACGAGATCATCTCACCTGATGCCTTTTTGCGGCCGTTTATTGATATTTACGGCACCCTGTCGGCCATTTATGATATTGTGCGCAAGGCTTACGCCAAACGGGTGATGGTGGATCGGGCCTTTCAGAAGAAGACCCGTGAGTTGGTGCAGCAGCGGGTTAGTACTAATGGTGTGATGGCAGATGATGATTTTGTAGAGATTAATGCCGAGACTATTGATCTGATCAAGAAAAAGCAGGGTGGCGATGGTGCCAAAGTGATAAACCTGGTCAAGAGTATTGCGAAAACAGCGGAAGAACAGAGTGGTGATCCCTATCTGATTGCCATGGCTGATCGGGCACGGGCGGTTCAGGAGAAGTTTGAAAATCGTCAGACCAGTACGACTGAGGCGCTGGAGAAACTGCTTGAGGAGGTCAAGGAGAACGAGGTTCGTAAACAGGAGCAGGCGGCCAAGGGGTTTGATGGTCTGACCTTCGTTGTTTATCGCATGCTCAAAGATGCGAAAATTGGCGAGGCTGAGGTAGTCAGCCGTAAGATTGGTAAAGCTTTTGTCGAATTTCCCAATTGGCAAAGCAGCGAAAATGAACTGCGCGAGCTGCGTAAAAAAGTGACCTTTGCCGTTTTCGCGGAATGTGACGACCCTTACCGGGTGACGGTACTGGTGGAAGATTTTTTCCAGCTTCTGGAAAAGGCAGGGCGGGTTTGACACATGACTGAGCTGGACAGTAAAGCTTTGTTTAAGGAACTGGTTTATAGTTGGGCTGAAAAGCTTGATGTAAATGTTGTTCGTTTGGTTGTGCGTCCAATGCGTAATAAGTGGGCCTCATGTTCTACCAATGGCCATCTTAATTTCAATGTTGAACTGTTAAATCTGCGACCGGAACTGTGGGATTATGTCATTGTGCATGAACTGCTGCATTTTTCCGTTCCCAATCACGGCAAGCTCTGGAAAAGCCTGATGCGGGCGCATCTTGGTGATTATGAAGCGCTTGAGATTGGGTTGGCAGCCGCCTTTTTCTGGTAGGTCGGTGGTCAGCTTCCTCCTTCCTGTCGATAATGGGCGCGTTTAGTGCCGTTTCCGGCAGTATCCAGTATTTATCCATAAAATCAAGTGGGTAAAGTAATTCCCTTATTAGATAGAGCCATTAATGGCACTGCTGTAAATTGAAG
>JAYEGS010000284.1:0-1995 GCA_034659215.1 Pseudomonadota bacterium
CTCGGCATGAGCGATTATCGCACCATCACCTTTAACCACGATAATATTTTTACTTTGCCAACCGGCTTTAATAAAGCCTTCGATCTCATGTGAAATCCACTCCTGCACCCGCTGCCATTTAATCCGGCCGTTGATCGTCCCCAGCTTCTCACCAGCCCCCCCGGTTATCAGTTGCGAAACCACTTGGGTATAACGATAATCTCCGCCAAAAGGCGGCTTTGACAAAATCGCTGACTCCGGCCGTGTGTTCCAATCGGAATAGTAGCTCCCTTTAACCAGAGTCTCCTGGTGCCACTTCTGCTTAGCATTATTTTTGTTCAACAAACACTCATGGCTAACCCCTAACGTCGTACCATCAACATTGGTCAACATTAAAAAGGAGAAAGGACAATCTTTGTCGGCAACCATTTCAGACAATAAATTATCTACACTACTGTAGTCAAAGTCGCTCATCAACGAATCCAGCAGCATCGGATTAGCTTTTAGAGATCGCAAGTCACGATCTCGCCGCCGGACATTGTCAACCAGGTATTGCCGCACGGTCTCGCACTCCCTCTGCATCTGAGCACCTTGACTCTGCTCCAGGAAATCTGAGAGTTTAAAACTGACGTAACCAGTAACCAACAAAACCGGCAAGACGCCAATCAAAATCATAGCTACAAGAAGTTTGGTTTTAATTGTCATCGTTTTTTGTCCCTATTTCTGTTTCATGATCGATGCAATGATCCGATAATCGCCAATCGCTGCCTTAGCGAAATTATCATATTTCTTACTGATCGCCACGACAGCCGAAGCTTTTTTCGGCAGACCCAACAGGCACTTCTGAATCTTTTTCGCTCTCTCTTTACCCAGGCTCTTAAGATTGACGCAGATCGGGAAATTAGGAATCGGCTTGGAAATTTCGAGAAATTTCAGTTTATCCTGGTTTTTCAAAGCGACACTCTCTTTGACCCCGCCGGCCGCCGCCTTTCCATCAAGCACGGCCCGAACCACATTAGAGTGAGAACCGGTCAAAAGATACTCTTTAAGATCAGTCAATTTGACCCCGCTCTTAGCCAATATATATTTGGGTACCAGATATGAAGAGGTTGAACCTTTATCACCGAATGCAAAAACTTTCCCTTTAAGGTCGGCAATCGCTTGCACCGGGCTCTCTTTGGGCGCTATGACATAGGACTTATAAAACGGGGAACCTTTCTTGACCACTTTGACAATCGGGATAACCGAACGATTCGCCTGATTACTCTTGACCGCACCAACCGGACCAAGATAAGCCGCCTGAATCTTCCCCTGCACCAAACCGTTCTCGATTTCATCATAATCTGAACCAACCTGTAAAGTTACCGGCTCACCCAGTTTGGCACTCAAATATTCGCACAAAGGCGTAAATTTCTCCACCATAACTGCTTTATCTTCTAAAGGGATCACGCCAAAAATAATCTCGGCCTGAACATTTACCGCAACCAACAGCAATAAAAGTACTCCTAAAACAACACCCTTTCTCATCGTTTCCTCCACTTAACAGACGGTATATTGACGTAAATAAGACAACCACAATATTCAACAACTATCAGAAAACTTCTATATATACAACATGTTATATACTGCATACAATAACCGAGACATTAACATAATAACAAACAGGATACAATCTAATAATGGGGGGGGGGAGGGGGCAAAACCCAGGCCACGAAACACCTTTACACCAAATTTCACTCGATTTACGGATGAAGCCGCAAGCAATTTCCACACAAAAAGGGGTTGGCGCAAATTTGCACCAACCCCTTTTTGTGTGGAAAACTGATAGAGCCAGACGGTCAACTATTCAGTGCTTAAATACTCGTGCATGGCGACCGCCGCTATTTTCCCGGCCCCCATCGCCTCAATCACGGTAGCCGCGCCGGTGACAATGTCGCCTCCGGCATAGACTCCCGGCATATTCGTCGCTCCGGTTTCCGGATCGGCGTCGATATTACCCCAGCGGTTGGTTTTCAG
>JAYEGS010000285.1:0-10208 GCA_034659215.1 Pseudomonadota bacterium
GGCCTTTTCCGGATGACCTTCGATGACGAAGATAAAATCGGCGAGATTTTTGCGAAAAGTTATATTGTCCGGAGCAAGCAATACCGCTTTACGGTAGCAGCTTCCGGCATTTTCTAACTTTTCCAATTTATGAGAAATGACGCCCAGATCGTTGTGAGCCAAGGCAAAATTAGGGAATTTTTCCAAAAAAACCAGTAGTTGTTGTTCGGCTTCTTGTTCACGTCCAGGTACTAAATAGTTTTCCAGAAGCTTATACCCTTGTTCCGCATCGTGTTGAGATTCCAGGCTGATTTTGTTCTCTTGATCACTCATGATGGTTCCTTACTTGTTTTGGTGAAAGAGCATATTTGTGCAAACGTTGTGGATTGGCTTAATACGTAACCATTGCAAACTTTATTCCGGCGTCAGCCTGAATTCAGTAAAATCGACAATTCCCAGCTACCGGGTCAAGTCATGTATGGCGGCTTTACGAATTTTATAAATGTATAATAGCTGAATTATTGTGTTTCGTCGCATTGATCAAATCTTCATCGCTACTGGCAGCTCCCCGGCGAGGTGACGTTGCCATATTTCCCGATAGGTTGTCTCTAGATATTTAACTCTTTAAGAAAATCTAAGGCCCGGCGCAGTTGTATGCCATCGACCATACGTTCAATATTGATATTTTTTACAACTTGAGCGGCTTGCAGGGAGTATTTGTTATGGAAATAGCGCAGTGATGGGCTTATGCTGGTGTCGGAAAGTTTGACCTCCACGATCAACTTGGGTTCATCATTTTCCACCATTACGAAATCAACTTCTTTTTTTTCTTTGGTTCGCAGTGTCATTAGTTTACATCTTCTACCCTTGCAATCTTCTATCCAGTTTAAATGTTTCAAGAGACTCACGGCGACAAGGTTCTCCAGACGGATCCCTTCATCTCCTAAGACCATACCTGTATCGTAAAAATATATTTTGGGCTCTTTCAGTATGGAGCGCCCAATATTACGATGAAAAGGAGTTACCTTGAAAATAATGAAAAGGGATTCAAGGATTTCCACATATCTTTTAATGGTGTTGGGGGCGCAGTTGATATCTCGAGCCAGGGATGACCAGGAGACGGGTGAGCCGACTCTTTGCCGTAATAAGTCAACGGTAAGTTGAATTGCCCTGAAATCGTGGATTTTCTCAAAGTCGAGGATGTCGGTTCGAATCAATCCATCGATATAAAGAAGGCGCCAGCGGTTAGCATTGTCTAAGGACTTGGAAAAAAAAGGTTCGGGAAAACCGCCCCGTTCCAGAAGTAAATTCAGGTCATTGTTAGTGGCGTTGGGTATTTCAGCCAGGGAGAGGGGGTTTAAACGATGTCTGAAAAAGCGGCCGGCCAGAGAGTCGCCGCTTTGCCTGAATGCTTCCAGTCTGGCGCTGCCGGTTACCAGGATTTGCTGGTGACCGGGCTTTGTATCATATATTCCCTTGAGAAAATTTTTCCATTCCTCCATCTTGTGGAGTTCGTCAAGTATTAGCAGCTTTGTATCCGGCAGCCACGCCGCTTTACGGATGATGTCACGGTGAGAGAAATTGTCGTAATTGAGATAAACTGATTTTTCAAATCCTTCACTGATAGCCAAAGCCAAGCTGGTTTTACCGACTTGCCTCGGCCCGGTAATAAATACCATTTTCTCGGCTAAATCATTAACAATAATTTCTTGTTGCGAGCGTTTCATAGCGTAGATCTAGCAGTGTATTGCTAAAAAGTCAAGACCATTTAGCAATACACTGCTAGATGGTCGATGTTGTCAAGTTCGTTTTAAAGGTCGTATTATTGAATTAGTAAACAGTAGTAGGTGCTTTCCGGTTTGATGGCAGATTGTTGTCGCCATTTACAGACAGTGGTGAGCGAAAGAAAGGGGCTGTAGAAAAATAGAGGCCCGAAATATTTTCCGGGCCTCTTTTCTGGACTTATTTTATGGAATCTTAAACTTTACGGATTCAGCTGCTCACAGGCGATGATAGTCTGTTTGCAAAGTACCGAGGTGGTGACTGAACCAACGCCGGCCGGAACCGGGGTGATCTTGCCAACAACTGGTTCACACTCGGCAAAGTCGACATCGCCGCAGTATTTGCCGGGGTTGTCGGGATCTTCGTTGATGCCGACATCAATGACAATCTGGCCCGCTTTAACGAAGTCGGCTTTAACCATCTTGGCGCGGCCGACGGCGGCGATCAGAATGTCGGCTTCCTGGCAGACTTTATTCAGGTTTTCAGTGCGGGAGTGACAGAGGGTTACGGTGCCGTGTTCGCGCAAGAGCAACATGGCAACCGGTTTGCCGACAACCAGGGAACGTCCCAGAACAACGCAGCGTTTGCCTTTAATCGGGATGTCGTAGAAGTGGAGCATATCCATACAGGCGGTCGGCGTGCAGGGAGGAAAACCGGAGAGATCATCGGCGAAAACTTTAGCCGCACCGCCCAAAGTCAGGCAGTCGACATCTTTTTCGACCGGAATCAGGGCCCGGATTTTACGATCATCAAGGTGTTTCGGTAGCGGAGCAAACATCAAAATGCCGTGGACTGAATCGTTAGCTCCAACCTCGGCGACGGCTTTTTCAAAATCAGCCTGGTTGATATCTTCGGGGTATTCAAAAACTTCGTAGGCCATGCCGACAACGTCACAGGTCTTTTTCGCGCCGCCCTCATAAAAGAGATCGTCAGGGCGGGCACCAACCCGGATGATTCCGAGTTTGGGCATGATGTCGCGAGCTTTTAAAGCTTCTACCTTTTTTGTCAATTCCGCCTTCATTGCGTCGGCAACCGGTTTGCCTTTCAAAATTTCAGCCATCAGGAATTTCTCCATTAATTTGTAAGGTTGTAAATCTTCATTAGTTTCAAACTATTGCAGCTTGCCAAGTACCAGTGCCAGGGTTTCATCAGCAATCTTACTGCCGTCGGCCAAAAGTTGATCCATCTCAGCTTTGGCGGCTTTGTTGAACTCCTGATCCTTGATGCCGTTGATGTTGATAATGACATTGAGGCTGCCGGAGATCAGGGCGGCTTTCAAGAAAACGACGCCGCAGGCGACATCGGAAATTGCGATCATAGTGCCGATCACACCCATGCGCTGATGAATTTTGATTCCTTCATAGGCTTGGCGCATAATATCAAGGGGCACGGAACAGGCGGTTTTGCCGCAGGCTTCCATGGTTTCAGCTTTGAGTTTCTTCTCGGCATCGGTCTCTCTCGGCATACCGTAGGCTTTGGAAAGCGGCTCAAAAACTTCGGCGTCTTTATCGACTAAAGCTTCGAGAGCGGCGATGACTTTGGATCCCCGTTCGACGAGCTCTTTGGCTTCATCTTCAACGTCGGCATATTTCTTTTTACCGATGGTCAGGTTGCCGACCATATTGGAGAGGGCCATGCCGATGGCACCACCCATGGCTGCTGCTCCACCGCCGCCGGGAACTGCGGCTTTGGAAGCCAGAACTGTATTGAAATCTTTGCATGTTTCATTGAGCATTGACATGGTGTACCCTCCTGTTTTCAGACTCTAAGATGTGCGCCACCGGCTCCATAACCGTGACGATTGTCTATTGTATTTTGCCGATCACAAAATCAGGCATCGCTTACAATGGATGCTTCACTTTGTCAAGTGAAAAAGGGTACGCCGTTTTCATCCCACCCTCGCAAGCGGTAGTAGTCGCTGAGCATTAACCGGAGCTCCTCTTCGGTTATAACCTTGCCGGAATCTTCGAGGCGGCGATGGAGTTGTTTGGGCAGGCGGTCGGCATCCGGCTTCATGCCTTCGCGCAGGTTGAAACGCCGCACGAGATCGGCAATTCGGGTTGCGACCTCATGCAAGCCGGTTTTGTCAAGATTTACACCGCTTACCATTTGTAAAAGGTCGACGAGGGTTTCCCAAGGATAGAGGTCACGGAAAAAGCGGCAGAGAATGAGGCTGTCAAAGATGGTCAGACGATCTTCGAAGTCGAGAAAAAGTTCGGCTTTGCCGGTGGTTTCATTTGGATCGATCATGCCGCTCAATTCCGGTTTGTAAAAAGTGGCCCGCAGGTGGCAGGCGCCGCGGTCGGAGGTGGCATATCCGAGGCCCATGCCTTTTAAGGGGCGGGGATCATAACCGGCCGGTTCCAGACCTTTGACATGGACGGCCAGGTCTTCAAGTTCCCAGGTTGTGGCAGCATGCCTGATGCCTTCAGCGAGAATCGCCCCAATTCCTCTCTTTTCTGCTATCTCGGCCAACAGTGAGGCAATTGCATCGACCTGACCGTAATCGATCGGATAATCAATCCGGCCTCGGCGCTGAGCCTCAATGGTGAACGCGCAGAGATTACCAGCCGTGATCGTGTCCATGCCGAGCCGGTCGCAGATATCATTTAAATAGGCGATCTCTTCGATATTGTCGATTTGGCAAAGGCCGCCAAAGGCATAAATGGTTTCGTATTCCGGCCCTTCCAGTTTGAGACCGGCATGGCGGCCCTGTTTGATGGTTGTCAGTCGACCGCAAGCCATGAAACATTTCCGGCAGGCGTGTGATTTAACCTGGCAGCGTTCATGTAAGGCTTCAGCCCCAATTTTCGGCCACTCATTATAGTTGCCTTTAGACCAGTAGCGGGTCGGAAAAGCTCCGGCTTCATTCATGATCTTAACCATCATCGGCGTGCCGAAACTCTTGTAAGCCTTAACTCCGGGAAGCTCTTTGCTGGTTTTGGCAAAATCCCCGGCCCACTCGGAGAGTTTTTCGGAATCAGCCAGAGGGCGTTGGCGATCTCCCTGGAAAAGAATCCCTTTAAGTTTTTTTGAGCCCATGACCGCGCCTAAGCCGGTACGTCCGGCCGAACGCCAATAGTCATTCTCAATCACGGCAAAACGTACCAGATTTTCACCGGCCGGGCCGATGACGACCGCCCCCGATTTCCGGTAGCCGGAAATTGCGAATCGTTCATTTAAGGCATCTTCACTTTTATAGGTGTCAAGTCCCCAGAGGTCGTCAGCCGGACAGAAATCGGCGCCGTCGGGGTGGATGCGCAAGGCGATGGGCGTATTACTGGAACCGTTGATCAAAAGAGCGTCAAAACCGGCAGCATCGATCGCTTCCGGTACCTTGCCCCCGGCATAAGATTCGGAATAGATACCGGTTTGCGGTGATTTGCTGTAGACCCCGTAGCGGCAGGAACCCCAGATCCGGCTACCGGAAAAAGGCCCGGTCGCAAAAATCAGGCAGTTTTCCGGTGCCAGCGGGTCAACTCCGGGAGGATTGTTTTCGTAGAGCAGGTAGGAGGCCAACCCCTTGCCGCCCAGATATTTTCGGTAAATATCGACACCAGGTACTTCAATTTGAAATGCTTTGAGAGTCAAGTCTACTTTAAGAATTCGACCGTAAAAACCATTCATGATTAATGCTCCTGATCTTGTTAACGGATACTCTTCTAGCGTAGTGAGAAGAGGGCGTAGAGGCTGAAAAGGTAGACGCCGACAACCAGCAGGGAGTCGATTGGCCAGCGGTCGGCAAACCGTTTTTCGGAGGCGTACTGACCGGCAAAAAGATAGAGTCCGGTCATCAGCAGGCCGATGGCGGCGATGAGACTCTGGCTTGGGGAGGCTGCGGCAAAGATGGAGGAACGGAAGTAGAAGAGGTCGGCTACGGCAAGAATCGCAATATTAAAGATGTTGCTGCCGAAAATATTGCCGGCTGCCATGGCAAAACTGCCGATGCTGACGGCGCTGAAGGTGACGACGATTTCGGGTAGCGACGTGGCAACGGCAAGCAGGCTGTTGCCGACAAAGGTGGTGCCCCAGCCGGTAATTGTGGCGATATGTTCGGCGCTGGCAGCCAGCGTCATTGAAGCCGCGACAATAATGCCGGCATTGATTAGAAGGCTGCGTTTGAGTTTTGGGGAGATGTTGTTGACGGAGGTTTCATTGGAGGTATCGGAGTTTGAGTTGGCTGAAAACTGAAAACGATGCAGTTTTTGCAGGCCGATAATGTAGGCTGTGGCGATGAACAAAGAAAAAAGGTCAATATGGAAAATGTGCCAGAAGCCTTGTCCGGCAAGTCCCATCAGAGCCAGGCTGATGATGATAAGGGAGAGATAGGCGGTCAGTTGGTTCTCTTCGTCGAGCTTGTGGCGTTGCCGGCTTGCGGATTGGATGACGATAAGGTTTAGAAACGCCAGAATCGCCAGGTTGGCGGCATTACTGCCGAAGATATTGCCTAAAGCCAGGTTCGGGGCATTGCAAAAAAGAGCGGCGCTGACGGTGCTCACAAGCTCCGGCAGGGAGGTGACAAAGCCAAGCAGGATAACCCCGATAAAGCCCCGGCTTATTCCGGTTTCCTCGGCTAACTGATCCGCGGATTTGGTTAAGCGTTGGCCGGAAATGAGAACCGCAAGTGCCGCACAGAGAAAGATTATCCAGATCATAATTTTTTTAACCAAAAGAGCCCGGTAATTGATTTGTCACAATTACCGGGCTCATAAGAATCTTTTGCTTTACATCAATTCAGTGGGTTTATTCGCCCTTGTTTTCGTCTTCTTTTTCGACATCAGGGCTTTCCGTGGCCTCTTCTGCAGTTTCAGCTTCAACGGCAACGGTCTCTTCCGGGGCGTCGGTGGTGTCGGCATCAGCTTCTACCTTCTCTTCGCTACCCTCTTTCTGTTTGTCGGTGGCCAGTTGCAGCATCTCTCCCAAAGAGACTTTACCTTTCTGGAAACTGTCGGTGATGTACTCACCGCTCTCCATCTTCTCTTTCTCATCAAGGAAAGCCTTGATGCTCAAACCGATCTTGCGGTCTTCGTTGTTGATGTTCAGCACTTTGGCAGTTACGCTATCACCAACCTTGAGGACATCCTCGGCCTTTTTCTCTTTGTCAGAGGTGATCTCCGAGATATGCACCAGACCTTCAACCCCATCCTCAAGTTCAATGAATGCACCAAAGTCGGTAATGTTGGTAACCGTGCCGGTAACCTGATCATTGGTCATCAGTTTTCCGCTGATACTCTTCCAGGGATCTTCATTAAGTTGTTTGATGCCGAGAGAAAAACGTTGATTGGCGGTGTCGAGGTTAAGGACGACCGCCTGGATGGTTTCCCCTTTTTTGTAGATCTCGCCCGGGTGTTTAAGGCGTTTACTCCAGGAGATATCGGAGATATGAACGAGACCGTCAATGTCATTTTCGATGCCGACAAAGAGACCGAAATCGGTGATATTCTTGATCTCGCCCTCAATCTTGGTGCCGATCGGGTATTTGTCGATAAGGCTGTCCCAGGGATTGGGCTCGACTTGTTTCATGCCGAGGGAGATGCGGCGTTTTTCGGGGTCAATGCTCAAGACTACGGCATCAATCTCGTCGCCGACATTAACAATCTGGGTCGGATGTTTAATCTTTTTGGTCCAGGACATCTCGGAGACGTGAACCAGACTTTCAATGCCCTCTTCAATCTCGACAAAAGCACCGTAATCCTTGATGCTGATAACCTTGCCGGTAACTTTGGTGTCGACCGGATAGTTTTCAGCCGCTTTAGTCCAGGGATCTTCTTTGAGTTGTTTGATGCCGAGGGAGACCCGTTGCCGTTCCTGATCATATTTGATGATCTTGACGTTAATGGTCTCGCCGACGTTTATGCGCTCACTCGGATGGTTGACCCGGCCCCAGGAGATGTCGGTAATATGCAGGAGTCCGTCAAGTCCGCCGAGATCAATGAATGCGCCGTAATCAGTGATGTTTTTGACGACACCTTCGATGATTGCTCCCTCCTGGAGTTTGTCGAGGAGCTGTTCCTTCATCTTCTCGCGGGATTCTTCGAGAACCGCCCGGCGGGAGATAACAACATTATTGCGTTTCTGGTTATGTTTGAGAATCCGGAATTCGTAACGTTCGCCGATCAATTTATCGAGGTTGCGAACCGGCTTGAGATCGATCTGGGAGCCCGGCAGGAAAGCCGCAACTCCAATGTCGACGGAAAGACCGCCTTTGACTTTACTCGTAATCACGCCTTCAATGGTTTCGTCGTCGTCGGCAATGCGTTTGATCTCTTCCCAGACTTTCATCCGTTCAGCTTTGGTGCGAGAGAGTTGGATATTGCCGTGCTCATCTTCGTAGCGTTCAAGAAAAACATCGACTTCATCACCTGCAGCAACCGTGCATTCGCCATTGGCGTCACGAAACTGGTTGATCGGGATATGACCTTCGGATTTGTAACCGATGTCGATAACGACGTCATTATCGGAAACCATAACTACGGTTCCGCTAACCAGTCCGCCGACCTTGACATCCTTACCCTTAATACTTTCTTCAAACATGGCGGCAAAATCTTCTTCGAAATCTTCTTCACCGAAATCCTCCTCTTCAAGATCGCTCTCTTGGTCGAAGGTTTCGTCCATTACTGCTGCCATCGTCGGATCTTCATGTTCAGTGCTGCTTTCCGGGCTGTTGGTGATGTTGTTTTCTGTCATTGGTTAAAATTTAACCCCCTGTTAAAGTTAGTTGGCCTAAAGTGTGCCTTTGGAAATCTATTCAAACAATTTCAAACGGCGCCTGACCGGGTATGAGGTGCGGTGCCGGGGAATGCGGCAATTCACAACTCAAGGTTATTCTTCATCCTTTCTACCATAGAAAGGATCTGCAAGTATAAGTTGGGGCCTTTAGCATAGGATCTTGCTAATTGCAAACTTAAAATTTCTTATAACTATTCAGCTAACCCGTAAATTCCGGGTACACAATCCCGATTTCCTTCGGAGAATCGGGTTATGTCCCCGGAATTTACTGAAATCCATCAATATTAGGTTCTTTTCTATATTACGCTGAATAGTTACAAATTTCTTATCGTTGACTTTTTCTGGGTATAATGCGTATAGAGTGTAAATCGAATGGATATAAAGTTTTATAGAAGGATGACGACGATGCTCACAGTTGTGGTTTACGCAGGTTTGATTGCGCTGCTCTATTACGATGGCCTGACTCATATGGTGAGGGGTTGGGGGAGTGAAGATTATAACTACTGTTATCTGGTTCCCTTGGTCATTCTCTATATGATCTGGGAAAAACGGGATCCGCTGCTGCGGGTGCCGGTTAAGGTCTCCGGTTTGGGGTTTCTTCTTTTCCTGCCCGCTCTTGGCCTTTTTTGGCTCGGGGAACTGGGGGGTGAATATCTGACCCTCTACCTTTCTGCCTGGCTCGTGGTTATGGCCCTGTTTTGGATTCATGCGGGATGGCGTCGATTCAAGGTGATTCTTTTCCCCTTGATGATGATTCCCGCAATGTTTCCCCTGCCCAGTTTCCTCCATAACCGTCTCTCCTTAAAACTTAAATTGATCTCTTCTCAGATCGGGGTTGAGATGATGCAGATGGCCGGCATGTCGGCCTATCGTGAAGGTAATGTCATTGATTTGGGCTTTACCCAGCTGCAGGTGGTTGATGCCTGCAGCGGTCTGCGTTACCTTTTTCCGATAATCATTCTTGGTCTGTTGCTGGCTTGGTTTTTTCGAGCTCCGTTCTGGAAACGCCTGTCTCTGGTTCTTTCTACCCTGCCGTTGATTGTTTTAACCAACAGTTTCAGGATTGCCGCCACCGGGCTTTTGTACGAACCGTTTGGTTCCAAAGTGGCGGAAGGCTTTTTTCACGATTTTTCCGGTTGGTTAATTTTCATGGTGACTTTGGTTATTCTCTTGCTTGAGATGTGGCTGCTCAATAAATTACCTGGTCATTTGCCTAAAACTTCTTTTGCTGGTTCTGTTGCCGGGAAGTCTGCTTCGTTCTCTTCATCGTTCGCTTCTCGGGGCCAGAAGGTAGCTCTGGTTGCGGCTGCGGGGTTGCTGTTGCTCACCTGGTCGATCTCCCGGGGGGTTGAATTTCGGGAGAAGATTCCGGTGGTTCAAGCACTTAATCATTTCCCTTTGAGCATCGGATCCTGGCAGGGAGAGCGCCAGGAGATGGAAGAAAAATTCATTGAGGCTCTGGATTTAAGCGACTATTTTATTATTGATTATCAGAATAATACGGGTCAACAGATTAACTTCTATACGGCCTATTATGAAAGTCAACGTAAAGGGGAGTCGATCCATTCACCGGCTTCCTGTTTGACCGGCAGCGGTTGGGTTTTCAAGGGGGCCGGCGAAAAGGCTCTGGAGATTCCCGGCTATGGTGAAATTACGGTCAATCGCGCCTTTATGTTGAAAAGTGGTATGCGCCAACTCTCTTACTACTGGTTCCCGCA